>DATAVE010000159.1:0-20236 GCA_036267875.1 Mycobacteriales bacterium | reverse complement strand
CGCCTTGCAAAGGCGGTGCTCTGCCAATTGAGCTACGTCCCCTGGTGGGGATTGTGTGGTGCTTGTGGGCCTGGGAGGACTTGAACCTCCGACCTCTTCCTTATCAGGGAAGCGCTCTAACCGAGCTGAGCTACAGGCCCTCGGTACTACGACAGTGCTGACCGGCAACCATCACCGGCGCGGCACGCGAGTCTACCCGGCGCTCACTCGCGTTCGGAAAGCGTCACTTCGACGCCGCCGACGAGGTCGGTGCAGACGTTGTAGATGAACGCCGTCAGCGTCGCGAACGCCGTGAACAGCACCACGTTGATAAAGCCGATGACCAGCGAGATCAGGACGACGCGGTCGAAGCTGAGCCAGGCACCAAGACCCGGTCCACTCGAGCTGTCGCTCACGTCGGAGAGGAACTTCCGCAGCGAGCTGATGACGCCGAGCGCGTCGACCACTCCGTAGAGCACGACGACGGCGATCAGCAGCACGGCCATGCCGACGAGGCCGTAGACCAGGGAGAACTTCAGGGTCGACCACGGATCGATCCGCTTGAGAGTCAGCCGCGCACGCCGACCACGGCGGCGCGCGGAGTTGGCGACGGCTACCGGCGGCCGGGTGCTCGTCGGGCTGCCGGGGATGACGGTTGCGCTCGAGGAGTGGGACTCTCTGGCGAACGGCGCAGAGCCGCCGAGCCGGCCCGGGTCGCGGACGGATTCGAACGACGGATCGCCGGCCAGCGAGCCGCCATATCCAGGCGGCTCTCCTGAGCCGATCGTCACGACTCGTCGCCCTCCTCTTCCTCAACCTCGGCGTTGCGGGCAACCGCAACTACGGTCTGCTCATTCGGGAGGTTGATCAACCGCACACCCATTGTCTGCCTACCGGCGCGACGTACTTCCTTGACCCTGGTCCGGATCACGTCGCCGCCCGAGCTGATCGCGAAGATCTCCTCGTCCGGACGCACCGCCAAGGCTCCCACGAGGCCTCCGCGCTTGGCCACGATCTTGGCGGTGAGGACGCCCTTGCCGCCGCGTCCTTGGACGGGGTACTCCCCGACCTTCGTGCGCTTGGCGAAGCCTCCGTCCGTCGCAATCAGGATGTCGAGCTCGTCGTCGGTCGCGACCTCCATCGCCAAGAGCTCGTCGCCTTCAGAGAACCGCATGCCGATGACGCCGGAGGTCGCCCGGCCCATCGGGCGGAGCATGTCGTCGTCCGCGTGGAACCGGATCGACTGGGCATTGCGCGAGACCAGCAGCAGGTCATCGGTCGGCGCGACCAGGCGCGCCGCAATGAGCTCGTCGTCCTCGCGAAGATTGATCGCGACGACCCCGCCGCTGCGGTTGGAGTCGAAGTCGGTGAGCTTGGTCTTCTTCACCAGACCGCGCTTCGTCGCGAGGACGAGGTACGGCGAGACGCTGTAGTCCTTGATGTCCATCACCGACGCGATCTGCTCGTCGGGCTGGAACGCCAAGAGGTTCGCCACGTGCTGGCCGCGAGCCGCCCGGTTGGTTTCGGGGAGCTCGTGCGCCTTCGCGCGATAGACCCGGCCCTTGTTGGTGAAGAACAGGATCCAGTTGTGCGTCGACGTGACGAAGAACTGCTCGACGATGTCGTCGGTCTTGAGCGCCGCGCCCATCACGCCCTTGCCGCCGCGACGCTGCGCCCGGTAGAGGTCGACCTTGGTGCGCTTCGCGTAGCCGCCGCGGGTGATCGTGACGACGACGTCCTCTTGGGCGATGAGGTCCTCGAGGCTCATGTCGCCCTCGTACGCCACGATCCGGGAGACCCGGTCGGTGCCGTGCTTAGCGACGATCTCGCCTAGCTCCTCGCCGATGATCGAGCGCTGCCGTTCCTCACTCGCCAGGATCGACTCGTACTCGGTGATCTCGGCCATGAGCTCGTCGTGCTCGTCCTGCAGCCGCTGCCGCTCCAACGCCGCAAGTCGGCGCAGCTGCATGTCCAGGATCGCGGTCGCCTGGATCTCGTCGATGTCGAGCAGCGTCATGAGGCCGGTGCGCGCCGCCTCGGCGGACTCGCTCGCGCGGATCAGCGCAATCACGTCATCGATGCGGTCCTGCGCCTTGAGCAGCGCGATCAGGATGTGGGCGCGCTCTTGCGCCTTGCGCAACCGGAACTGGGTACGCCGAACGATGATCTCGACCTGGTGCGCGACGTAGTACCGCACCATCTGCCCGATGTTCAGCGTCCGTGGGACGCCGTCGACCAGCGCCAGCATGTTGACGCCGAAGCTGTCCTGCAGCTGGGTGTGCTTGTAGAGGTTGTTCAGCACGACCTTCGCGATTGCGTCACGCTTGAGCACGATCACCAGTCGCTGACCGGTACGAAGGCTCGAATCGTCCTTGATGTCGGCAATGCCGGCGACCTTGCCGTCGCGCACGAGGTCGGCGACCTTCTCGGCCAGCGCATCTGGGTTGACCTGGTACGGCAGCTCGGTGATGACCAGCTGCTGACGTCCGCGGGAGTCCTCTTCGACCTCGACGACTGCCCGCATCCGGACCGAGCCACGGCCGGTACGCAGCGCCTGGTCAATGCCGTCGCGGCCGACGATCAGGGCGCCGGTCGGGAAGTCAGGTCCGTGGACCCGCTCGACGCATGCCTCGAGCAGCTCCTCATCGGTCGCGGTCGGGTTCTCCAACGCCCACTGCACCGCGGCGCCCACCTCGACGAGGTTGTGCGGCGGGATGTTGGTGGCCATACCGACAGCGATGCCGGCGGCGCCGTTCACCAACAGGTTGGGGAAACGGCTGGGGAGAACCGACGGCTCCTGCGAGCGACCGTCGTAGTTCGGTCCGAAGTCGACCGTCTCCTGGTCGATGTCGCGCAACATCTCCATCGCGACAGCAGCCAGCCGGCTCTCGGTGTTGTGGCTGACAAATCCATCGGTCAGGAACGAGTGGTCGTCGCTGTCGACTCGAATCGAGTAGACGGCCTGTACACCGGCCTCCTCGACCGCGGCAACCTTGGCGTAGTAGTACCGACCATCCACAAGAGGCTCGACGACATCGAGTACTTCTTGCTTGCCTATGTGCTCGCGCAGTTCCTGGCCGCGACGCTCCCACCGCTCGACTCGATCAACGTTGTGGCGCTTGAGCCAGTCCCGGTCATTCCACGTGAGGCCACCGTTCGCCCGCACGAACTCCGAAACATGCGGTACGTAATCGTGACTCAGCGACGTTGTGTCCTTCATCGAGGACACGGCCCACTGCAGCTTGTCTCGCTTGGTGAAGAGGAACCCGACGTTCCATGAGAACAAGCGAACGTCGCGCTTGTTCGTCAGGACGACCTTGATCTCTCCCGACTCGTCGAAGCAGAGCCTCGAGACGACCCTGAATCCGAGAAGCATGTCTTGCACGTCGCGTGCCAGCTGCCGACTCCGGGTCGAGTAGCTCACCTGGTGAGTTCCACGGGGAAGCGTCGACGATGAGCCGTCGCCGGTAAAGAGGGATCCAAGGAAGTACCGCCGGATCGAGTCCCCGGACTTCCAGATGAACTCTGGGATTCGCTTGTCGGCGCTTCGCCTGCCCAGCAGTTCCTTGAGGGGCGTCTGCTTGATACGAGAGACATTCATGACCGAAAGGCGCCAGAGCGTCTTGCCGGTGACAGTCGTCTCAGTACGAATATGGCGCGACCCTCCGACGACGCGGTCGTACGCCTCGACTACCGCATCGAAGTAGTCCTTGTCTGTGTTCGAAAACTCCAGACGGCGCTCAGCCGTCCACGCCTCAGCAATGAAGGCGCCGGCAAGGAGGGCGAAGTCCCACGAGACGTCATCCCCAAGTCCATACTCGGGCGACTGACTCCGGGAGATGGCCACCACATCTCCGACGCTGATCTCCTCCATCAACTTCCAGAGGAGCGTCGGAACGCCACCGACTGATGTCAGACAAAGCAGCGGGTGGTTGTGCGTGCCCTCGACCTCGTAACCCTCACGGGTCCTCACTCGAAGCGTCGGGTGTTCTCCGGAATGGAAGAACTTCGTTGCCCGCACTGGCTGGCCGTTACGGTCAACGACCTTGAGGTCGATGTCGTGATCGCTGTTCGGCTGCGCATCCGGGACGATGTCGCCGAGCCGAATCGAGCTTCCGTCCGGCAGCGCAACCTTTACTTGCGCAGGCAAACAATATCTCATGGCGGCCGGCGGGTCGTTGCCTGGCGAGCCGAAGTTGCCCTGTCCGTCGACAAGCGGAAGGCGCATCGACCACGGCTGCGCGAGACGCACCAGGGTGTCGTAGATCGCGGAGTCACCGTGCGGGTGGTACTGACCCATCACGTCACCGACGACGCGGCTGCACTTCGAGTAGCCGCGGTCCGGTCGGTAGCCACCGTCGTACATCGCGTAGAGCACGCGGCGGTGCACCGGCTTGAGACCGTCGCGCACGTCGGGCAGTGCACGCGACACGATGACGGACATCGCGTAGTCGAGGAAGCTGCGCTGCATCTCGACCTCGAGCCCGACTGGCTCGACCCGACCACCCGGCGGCGGGGTGCTGATCTCGGTCACGGGGTTCCTTCCGCGATTGTGCGAAGTACGACGATGAAAGGCAGTGGGCTACTCAGATATCGAGGAAGCGGACGTCCTTGGCGTTACGGGTAATGAAGGAGCGACGAGCCTCGACGTCCTCGCCCATCAGGACGCTGAACATCTCGTCGGCCGTGGCGGCATCGTCGAGGGTGACCTGCAACAGGACCCTGCTCGCCGGGTTCATCGTGGTCTCCCACAGCTCTTCGGCGTTCATCTCGCCGAGACCCTTGTAGCGCTGGATGCCGTCTTCCTTCGGCAGCTTCTTGCTGCCCCCGGCCGCAGCCGCGGCCTCGATCAGGCCGTCGCGCTCACGGTCGGAATAGGCGTAGTCGGGCTCGTTGGGCCGGTTCCACTTGAGCTTGTAGAGCGGCGGCTGTGCGAGATAGACGTAGCCGGCCTCGACGAGCGGCTTCATGAACCGGAAGAGCAGGGTCAGCAATAGCGTCCGAATGTGCTGGCCGTCGACGTCGGCGTCGGCCATCAGGATGATCTTGTGGTACCTCAGCTTCGCGACATCGAACTCGTCGTGGATGCCGGTGCCGAGCGCGGTGATGAGTGCCTGGACCTCGGTGTTCTGCAGGACCCGGTCGATGCGCGCCTTCTCGACGTTGATGATCTTGCCGCGGATCGGAAGGATCGCCTGGAAGACCGGGTTGCGGCCACCCTTCGCCGAACCGCCGGCTGAGTCGCCCTCGACGATGTAGAGCTCGCACTCTTCGGGGTTCGTCGACTGGCAGTCAGCGAGCTTGCCCGGCAGACCGCTGGACTCGAGCAGCCCCTTGCGTCCGCGGGCCAGGTCGCGTGCCTTCCGCGCCGCCATCCGAGCCTGCGCAGCCTGCGCCGCCTTCGAGATGACGACCTTGCCCTCGCGTGGGTTGCGCTCGAACCAGGATCCGAGCCAGTCGTTGCACGCCTTCTGAACGAATGACTTCGCTTCGGTGTTGCCGAGCTTGGTCTTGGTCTGGCCCTCGAACTGCGGATTCGTGAGCTTGACGGAGATGATCGCGGTCAGACCCTCGCGGATGTCATCGCCGGTGAGGTTGTCGTCTTTCTCCTTGAGGATCTTCTGGTCGCGGGCGAACTTGTTGACCACTGTGGTCAGCGCCGCCCGGAACCCCTCCTCGTGGGTGCCGCCCTCGTGGGTGTTGATCGTGTTGGCGAACGTGTAGACGGACTCGGCGTACGTCGCGTTCCACTGCATCGCCACCTCGAGGGCCATGCCGTCGCCGTCGTTGGAGAAGTGGATCACCGAGTCGTGCGCCGCGGTCTTGGTGGCATTGAGGTGCTTGACGAAGTCCTCAAGCCCGTCCTTGTACATGTAGAGGTTCTCGACCGGAATCTCGTCGCGCTCGTCACGCAACGTGATCGACAGGCCGGCGTTGAGGAACGCCATCTCCTGCAGCCGGCGAGCCAGGGTCTCGTAGGAGTAGACCGTCGTCTCGAAGATCGACGGGTCGGCCCAGAAGGTCAATGTGGTGCCCGTGTCCGTGGTCGGCTCGCCCTTGATGAGCTCGCCATGCGGCTTGCCGCCGTCGACGTAGATCCGGTTCCACCGGAAGCCGTCCTTGTTGATGTCCACTTCGAGCTTGGTCGACAGCGCGTTGACCACCGATGCACCGACGCCGTGCAGACCACCTGAGACGGCGTAGGACTTGCCGTCGAACTTTCCGCCGGCATGCAGCGTCGTGAGGATGACGTCGACCGCCGGTCGCTTCTCGACCGGATGCCGGTCGACCGGCATGCCTCGACCGTTGTCGGTCACCCTGACGCCACCGTCCGCGAGCAGCGTGCACAAGATGGTGTCGGCGTGGCCGGCGAGCGCCTCATCCACCGAGTTGTCGACGATCTCGTAGACCAGGTGGTGCAGCCCCCGCTCGCCGGTGGAGCCGATGTACATGCCCGGGCGCTTTCGTACCGCTTCCAGGCCCTCGAGGACAGTGATGGATCGAGCGTCGTAGGACAACGAGTCTCCTGCTCAAAGAGCGTCTAAGCCACGCGGGGAGATTGCTTACGCTTCATCTTACCCTCGCGCGACGTCAGAACCGCCCGTTTCGGGCACCTGTGGAGGGGCGTGGCGCTCAATCCCCTGCGGTCCGATGTCCCCCCACGCGGGACGAGACCAAGAAAGGGTGTACGACGCGATCAGCGCGATTGCCCCCAGATTAGTCGGTGCGGCCGACACTCACCCGATCATCCGTAGGTGTCGCGAGGCCCTCGACCCATCACCCGCAGCGGCCCGTGGCGCCAATCCGGCGCTGTTGGTCCATGAATCCGCAGCTTGGTGACGACGCCGGGCCCGACCTCGGCGGTGAGCCGGGACATCACCTGCCGGGACATCAGTCGCAGCTGAGTCGCCCATGCGGTCGACTCGGCGATCACGGTCAGCTCACCGTCGACCAGGCGGTCCGGACGGCAGTGCGCCGCGACGTCCTCGCCGACAATCTGAGCCCAACGTGGCTCGATACCTGCAGCGTTGAGGGTGCGCTGCCAATCGCGGTCGCGGACCAGGTCGCCCACCAACCCACCGAGCAATGCCGGGTCGCGCACGTCCGGGCCGGCGCCGCTCCACTTCGACTCAGCGCTCTTGCGCTGGCCGATCTTGCGGACCGGTTTGGTTTTCCGGGCTCGGGCGAGCAGCCGCCGCGCCGGATCCGGAGCTTCGGCTTCGGGGTCGTCGTCAGCGGACACGCGTGACCTGCCCGGCCGCGACGTCCACCCGCGCTCCGACCAGCTGCTCGGGAACGTCCCCCGCAACCGCGGCCGTGATCAGCACCTGCTCGGCAGGGCCGACCAGCTCGGCGAGCGATTTCCGCCGGGTCGCGTCAAGCTCAGCAAACACGTCATCGAGGATCAGTACCGGCTCGCCGCCGTCAGCCCGCAGCAGGTCATATCCGGCGAGCCGAAGGGCGAGCGCGAGCGACCACGATTCGCCGTGACTGGCATAGCCGCGGGCCGGCAGGCCCCCGATGGACAACACGATGTCGTCACGGTGTGGGCCCACCAGCGTCAATCCGCGATCGAGCTCCGCGTCGCGCTTGCTCGCCAGTGCCGCGGCCATCGCGGCGGAGAGCAGCTCGCGGTCGGTCGTACCCACGATCTCCGGCGCGACCGATGACTGGTAGTCGACCGTTGTCGGCCCACCTCCGCCGCTGACCGAGGCGTATGCCTTGTCCAGCAACGGACGCAGCGCATCCACCAGCGCGTGGCGGCCGGCCAGCAACGCGGCGCCGGCCTCGGCGATGTGGGCGTCCCAGACATCGAGGGTGCGTAGCTCGGACCCAGCCCGCCGGGCGTGGCCGGCCGACTTCAGGAGCGCGTTGCGCTGCTTGAGCACCCGCTCATAGTCGGAGCGAACGGCAGCGAACCGAGGCGACCGCGCGACCAACAGCTCGTCGAGGTAGTCCCGACGCCCGGATGGGTCGCCCTTGACGATCGCCAGGTCCTCGGGCGCGAACAACACCGTCCGCAAGGTGCCGAGCAGGTCACGGGCCTTCGGCAACGCTGCGCCACCGCGGCGGGCGCGGTTGGCCTTCCCGGGCGTGATCTCGACCTCGAGCAGCACGTTACGGTCATCCTGGACGACGACCCCCCGTACGACCGCGCGTTCGGCACCCTCGCGAACCAACGGCGCATCCTGCGCAACCCGATGGCTGCCGAGCGTCGCGAGGTAGCCGATCGCCTCGACCAGGTTGGTCTTGCCTTGCCCGTTCGGGCCAACGAATGCCGTGATTCCGGCATCGAGATCGAGGTCGACCTGGGGGTAGGAGCGGAAGTCAGTAGCCGAGAGCTTCGATACGTACATCAGGTCTGAAGCGAGTCCGCCGCCGACGAAGGGCCGGACGGACCACCCGCGGCTGACTCGACTGCGTGACCACCGAACTGCGCCCGCAACGCCGCGACCATCTTCATCGCTGGTGAGTCGTCCTGCCGGGAGGCGAACCGGGCATAGAGCGCGGCGGTGATCACCGGCATCGGGACGGCGTGGTCGATCCCCGCCTCGACGGTCCACCGGCCTTCACCCGAGTCCTGCGCGAAGCCCTTGAGATGCGAGAGGTGCTCGTCTTCGTCCAGCGCCCGGACGGCGAGGTCGAGCAGCCAGGACCGGACGACGGTCCCCTTCTGCCAGGACGCAAACGTCGAGCGAACGTCCGTCACCAGCTCGGTGGCCTCGAGCAACTCCCAGCCCTCGGCGTAGGCCTGCATCATCCCGTATTCGATGCCGTTGTGAACCATCTTCGTGAAGTGGCCGGCGCCGACCTTGCCGGCGTGGACGAAACCCGACTCGGGGTCGGGGCGCAACGTGTCGAAGATCGGCTGCATCCGGGCAATGTTCGCGTCGTCGCCGCCTGCCATCAGGCCGTAACCCTCGGTCAACCCCCACACGCCACCCGAGACGCCGCAGTCAACGAAGTTGATGTTCTTCTCGGCGAGCGCAAGGGAATGCAGCTGGTCGTCGGTGTAGCGCGAGTTGCCGCCATCAACGACCAGGTCGCCAGGCTCCAGCAGCTCGCCCAGCTTCTCGATCGACTCACTTGTCGGCTTGCCCGCCGGCACCATCACCCAGATCGCGCGCGGCTTAGCGAGCCCCGCGACCAGCGCCTCGAGGCTGTCGACGTCGCGACCCGAGTCAGGCGAGAGATCGAAACCAACCACCTCATGACCGCCGCGGCGCAGCCGCTCGACCATGTTCCTGCCCATTCGACCGAGGCCGATCATCCCGAGCTGCATGACGTCTCCTCTGGGCGAGTCTTGGCCAAACGAACGAACTAGGAAGCGAGCCGAACCGGCATCAGCAAGTAGCGGTGGTCGGTCGCGCCATCGCCATCGGCCTTGCCGGTCAGCACCGCCGGCTTGGTCGGACCGGTGAAGGACAACGCCGCCGCGTCAGAGTCCAGCGACCCCAAGCCGTCGAGCAGGTATGTCGGGTTGAACGCGATGGTCAGCGCCTCGCCCTCGAACTCCGCCGGCAGCGATTCGGTTGCAGCTGCGTCGTCCAGCCCGCCGGCCTCGAGGCTGATGCCGTCACTGGAGAACGACAGCCGGATCGGGGAGGTACGCGACGCGACGAGTGCGACTCGGCGTACCGCGTCGGTCAGCGCCGCGGCGTCGACCGTTGCCACCGCGGAAGAGGTCTCCGGCAGCAACGAGCGGTACTTCGGAAACTCACCGTCAAGCAGGCGGCTCGTTGTCGAGCGCTCACCGCCGGCGAGCCCGATCAGACCTTCACCCGAGCCGGTCGAGGACAACGCTATCGACAGGTGCGCTCCGGAGGTCAGCGACTTCGCGGCCTCGGCGAGCGTGCGCGCCGGGACCAGCGCGGTCGCCTGCATCGATGGCTCCTCCGGGGCCCAGCGCAACGTGCGCACAGCCAGCCGGTAGCGGTCAGTGGCGGCAAGCGTCATCTGCTCGCCCTCGATCTCGACTCGGATCCCGGTCAGGACCGGCAGCGCGTCGTCGCGGCCAGCTGCAACGGCGACCGCCGCAACGGCGGCCGCGAACGCGTCGCTTCCGACCGTGCCGGATACCGACGGCATCTCAGGCAGCGACGGGTACTCGTCCAGCGGCAGCGTCGGCAGCGTGAACCGGGACGATCCACACGTCAGAACGACCCGGCTGCCATCCGTCGCGAGGTCGATCGGCTGCGGCGGCAAGCTGCGAGTGATCTCCGCGAGCAGCCGACCGGGAATCAGCACCGAGCCGGCTTCGGCAACCGTGACATCCAGGTTGGCCTGAGCCGAGACCTCGTAGTCGAACCCGGACAGCCGTACCCCGCTTCCCGCATCGCCGCCGGCTTCGATCCGCAGACCGGAGAGCACGGGCAGTGCGGCCTTTTGCGGAAGGATGCGCGTCGCCCAGGCGACGGCGTCCGCGAATGCATCTCGCTCGACTCGAATCTTCACGCGTCTCGCCTTCCCTCGTGGGTCTCCCCTACGCCAGTGAGGTGTTGAACCGTCCACATGGTGATAAGCGGTTGGTCAGACAAGTTATGTATCAACTGGTTGTCGTCATCGGGGCGGTGGACGATGTAGACAACCACCGAAGTGCCAGGTCAGCTCGGCATGTCGCGTCCCACGACGGTGTGGATGAACCCGACAGAGGCACGACGTCCCTGGGGATGGCCTGGTTCGGCCACTGGATTGAACGATGTCCTAGGGAAACGTCCACAGCGTTGTCCCCAGGTTGTGTACGGAGCGAAACAGCGTCGTCGCAGACCGTCATCAGCGTGCCTGACTCTTGATCCGGTTGGTCAGCTCACTGACCTGCGTGTAGACCGATCGGCGCTCGGCCATGAGCGAGCGGATCTTGCGGTCCGCGTGCATGACCGTGGTGTGGTCGCGGCCGCCGAAGTGCTGCCCGATCTTCGGCAGCGAGAGCTCCGTGAGCTCACGACACAGGTACATGGCGACCTGGCGAGCCTGGACAAGCACTCGGCTGCGCGAGGAGCCGCAGAGGTCTTCCATCGAGATGGAGAAGTACGCCGCGGTCTGGGCCATGATCGTCGAAGCGGTGATCTCAGGACCTGCTGCATCGGCGATCAGGTCCTTGAGCACGATCTCCGCGAGCGCGAGGTCGACCGCCTGCCGGTTGAGGCTGGCGAAGGCCGTGACCCGGATCAGGGCGCCTTCGAGCTCGCGGATGTTCGAGGAGATCTTGCTGGCGATGAACTCCAGCACCTCCGCGGGCGCATCGAGGCGCTCGGCCGCGGCCTTCTTGCGAAGGATCGCGATCCGGGTCTCGAGCTCGGGCGGCTGAACGTCGGTGATCAGACCCCACTCGAACCGGTTACGCAGCCGGTCCTCCAGCGTGACGAGCTGCTTGGGAGTGCGGTCGGAGGAGATGACGATCTGCGAGTTCGCGTTGTGGAGCGTGTTGAACGTGTGGAAGAACTCTTCCTGGGTCTGCTCTTTGTTCTCCAGGAACTGGATGTCGTCGACAAGCAGTACGTCGATGTTGCGGTACCGCTTGCGGAACATCTCACCGCGACCATCACGGATCGAGTTGATGAAGTCGTTCGTGAACTCCTCCGAGCTCACGTACCGCACGCGGCTGCCGGGCACGAGCGCTCGCGTGTAGTGACCGATCGCGTGCAGCAAGTGAGTCTTGCCAAGTCCTGAGTCGCCGTAGATGAACAGCGGGTTGTAGGCCTTGGCCGGCGCTTCGGCGACCGCGACCGCTGCAGCGTGCGCGAAGCGGTTGCTCGAGCCGATGACGAAGGTCTCGAACTGGTACTTCGGGTTCAGTCGGTCGGACTCGCCGCGCTTGGTGATCGAGGTCGGCGGCGGAACCGGCTCATCCTCGACCGGGTACGGGTCCTCCTCGACCGTGGCGCTGCCACCGAAACTGTCGCTCGGGGGCTCGGCGGTCTCTGACTCGACTGTCACCGCTACCCGGACGTCCTGGGCGAGCTCGCGGGAGAGCGCATCGACGACCAATGGCCGCAGCCTGGTGTCGAGCACGTCGCGAGCGAAGTCGTTGGGCGTGGCGAGCACGACTGTGTCCTGCACCAGCGCTAGCGGCTTGGTCAGACGTAGCCACGCACGTTGCTGGGCGGAGACCACGTCCTCGCCAAGTCCGGCAATCGCTCGGGTCCAGACAGAATCGAGATCGAGGACCTGGTCGGACAATGGGCGCTCCTCCGGCAGGGCATGGGCATTCGAGTACGTCTTTCGACGCTTAGTAAAGGTGTTTCTGAGCGTCGGCGGGGACCTCGTCCACACCGCCATCCACAGACTGTGGATCTTCGTGCGAAGAGCTACCTGGGGAAGGCCGGCGGCGAAACGCTAACAGCACGTGACGGGCGCTTCAACCGGGTACGGCGTGTTGTCTTGACATGCGCTCATCTGGTACCCGCCGACGGGCGTTTGACCCGCCTGACAGGGCGCCCGTACCTTGGCTAGGCGCGTAGTGCCTGCGCGGGTCGGTACGTGCCCGCCGCAGGTGGGAAATCGCGCCACCAGTCCCGCAGTCAAATGCGCTGCGGCTACCCCGTGTGAGGCACAAGTGAGCAAGCGGACGTTCCAGCCGAACAACCGTCGTCGTGCGAAGACGCACGGCTTTCGGCTGCGGATGCGCACGCGTGCCGGTCGCGCGATTCTCTCGACTCGCCGCCGCAAGGGCCGCGCGTCGATCTCGGCCTAAGAGCCCAGGAGGCTGCAGAACAATGCGCTGTCCTGCTGCGCGCCGCCCGGGTCGACGGCTGGTGTCGTTGTCGTCGTCGGTGGTAGCTCCGCTACCACGCTCCTCCTCCGCCTTGCCATCCGCCGCCCGGATCGTCGCTCGCGACGGACGGCATTGTTCCGCAGCCTCCTAGTGCTGGCACGGCCGTCGCGGCTGCACCGTCCGGCGGAGTTTCGCCTTGCCACCCGATCGGGTCGTCGGGTGAGTGCGGCGGGCTTGGTCCTGCACGCTCATCGTGAGCCCGCCGAGGCCGCTCCAAAGGTCGGATTCGTCGTCGGCAAGGTCGTCGGTCCTGCTGTCACACGCAATCAGGTCCGCCGCCGGCTGCAGCATCTGGTGGCTGCGCGCTTGGGCGAGCTGCCCGCAGGAGCCCGACTCGTCGTGCGGGCCACCCCGGCATCGGCCGGTCGTAGCTCCGCGGCGCTCGGTGAGTCACTCGATGCCGCGCTCGCGAAGGCCTATCGATGAAAGCGGTCTTGCTCGTCGTATTGCGCGCGTACAAACGGTGGGTTTCGCCCCTGTTTGCCCCACATTGTCGGTTTCACCCTTCGTGTAGTGACTATGCGATGGCTGCTGTCAGCGAGTTCGGGGCGGTGCGCGGCGCCTGGCTGGCCGCTCGTCGGCTCGCCCGCTGCCACCCGTTCCACGCCGGTGGATACGACCCTGTTCCGGAACGGATGACCTGATGGGCTTTCTGAATCCGCTCTACAACGCGGTCGCGTGGCTGCTGGTCCACATCCACACCGGTCTGGCCCACGTCGTTGGGTCGAGCGCTGCGTGGTCGCTGTCGATCGTGGTGCTCACCGTCGCGATGCGCCTCCTGCTGTTTCCCGTCTTCGTCAAGCAGATCCGTAGCCAGCGTGCGATGCAGGCTGTCCAGCCGAAGATGAAGGAGCTGCAGACCAAGTACAAGAACGACAAGGAGAAGCTCAACCAGGAGATGATGGCGCTCTGGCGCGAGGCGGGCGTCAACCCGCTGTCGGGCTGCCTGCCCCTGGTGCTGCAGATCCCGATCTTCATCTCGCTGTTCCACACGCTCAAAGAGATCAAGCCCATCTCGACGGCCTGCAACTCCGCCGCCAAGTGCTACAAGGGCCAGAAGGGCTTCCCGCAGGTGGACGTGTTCCACGCTGCGCACGCCAAGCTGTTCGGGATCGTGCCGATCTCGGCGTCGTTCAAGACCAGCAGCGCGGTCCTGCACGCGCTGGGCGGCAGCGTCAGTTCGACGCGAGCGCTGTGTCTGATCCTCACGATCATCATGGGCGCCACGACATTCATCACGCAGCGTCAGCTGATGGCCCGAAACGGCCCTGCGGCCGACTCGCAACAAGCTCAGACGCAGAAGATCATGCTCTACGTCTTCCCGGTGTTCTTCCTGGCGTACGGCTTCTTCTTCCCGGTCGGTGTGCTGCTCTACTGGCTCACCACCAACATCTGGAGCATGGTTCAGCAGTACGTCGTGATCCACCGGATGGATGCCGCCCCCGTAGGCGGCCCGACGGTGACGCCGAGCGGCCCCCGACCAGGAGCCAAGCCCAATCAGCCGCCTCGCGGCGGTGCACGACCGGCCTCGCCTGCCAGCGACACACCGGCGGTCGGCCCAGCGCCCGGCGCGAAGCCGAATCGTTCCACCGGCGATGTCGTGCTGCCTCCGGGCGGCGCAATCTCCGGAGCAATGCCAGGACCGAGGGCGACGCCGCCTGCCGGCAACCCGAAACCACCGACCCGGCCATCGGCCAACCGTTCGAACAAGCGCAAGCGACGAGGACGATGATGACAACCCAGCCTGACGAGATCGACACCACGCCTGAGGCCACGGACGCCGCACCTGCTGATGCTGTGGCGAGTCAAGACGGCTCCTCGGATGCGGAAACCGGCGCCACGAAGACCGAAGGTGGCGTCGCGCTGCTCGAGCGTGAGGGCGACATCGCTGCGGACTACCTCGAGGCGTTGCTCGATATCGCAGACCTCGACGGCGACATCGATATCGATGTCGAGGCTGATCGCGCGAGCGTTTCGATCATCGGCGAAGGCCTCGGCGGTCTGATCGGACCGGGCGGATCGACGCTCGACGCGCTACAGGAGCTCACCCGGCTCGCTGTCTATCGAGAGACAGGTGTGCGAAGCCGGCTGATGCTCGATGTCGGTGGCCACCGGGCTCGTCGCCGGTCCGAGCTCGCCCAGCTCGGCCGTGAGGCCGCCGAGCGAGTGCTCGCAAGCGGGGAGCCCGAGCGGCTCGCACCGATGACGCCGTTCGAGCGCAAGGTCGTTCACGACGCCGTGACGGCGACCGAAGGCGTCAAGAGCGAGTCCGAGGGCGAAGAGCCACAGCGCCGGATCGTCGTCAGCCCTGCCTGACGAGGCAGCTGCCGCTTCACTGGCGTTCGGAGTCAACGAAGGCTTGGCAGCTCGATACGCCGAGCTACTCACGACCGTCGGGATCGAACGCGGTCTGATCGGCCCGCGCGAGGCCGACCGGGTGTGGAGCAGGCACATCTTCAACAGCGTGGCGGTTGCGTCGCTGATCGAGCCGGCCACCAGCGTGGTCGACGTGGGTTCCGGTGCCGGGCTGCCGGGCATTCCGCTTGCGCTTGCGCGCCCGGACGTCGAGGTCGTCTTGCTGGAGCCGATGGCCCGGCGCGCTCAGTTCCTCGAGGAATGCGTCGCGGAGCTCGAGCTAACGAATGCCTCCGTTCATCGTGGCCGCGCCCAAGAGGGTCTGCCGCGACTTGTCGATGCGGTGACTGCGAGGGCAGTTGCCCCACTCGCCGCGCTCGCCGAGATGTCGTTCCGACTCTGTCGGGCAGGCGGGCCGCTGTTCGCCATCAAGGGCGCCAAGGCAGCCGAAGAGGTCGCGGAGCTGGCCCGTATCGGCACGTTCACTGCAGTGGTGCACGCGCTGACGGACGCCGCAGGCGAGCCCGCGACCGTCGTCGAGGTGCGCAGGGCGCCGAAGCAAGGTAGGAAGGCGCCGTGACCGCCGGACCTGTCGATCCGAGTTGGCCGAGTGCGCCGGCCGCTGTTTCACGTGAAACCGAGCCGAGCAACGCACCGGAGCCGGCGAGCGACGAAGAGCGCGGAATCCCCCAGCCGGTTTCACGTGAAACAACTGCGGCAGCGGGCTGGCCGATCCCCTCGCAGACCCGGGTACTGACCGTCGCCAATCAGAAGGGCGGCGTCGGCAAGACCACCAGCACGGTGAACCTGGCCGCCGCGCTCGCTCAGCACGGCCTGAAGGTGTTGGTCGTGGATCTGGATCCACAAGGGAACGCCTCGACTGCATTCGACATCGACCACGGCCGATCCACGCCCTCGATCTATGACGTACTTGTCGGGAAGCGTCGGCTCGACGAGGTCGTCGTGCCGGTTGCCGGGCTGCCCAACCTGTGGTGTGCGCCATCGACGGTGGACTTGGCGGGCGCGGAGAGCGAGCTGGTGAACACCGTCGCGCGGGAGTTCCGCCTTTCACGTGCGCTGCAATCCGAGGCCGGCGGCATGAACTACGTGTTCATCGATTGCCCGCCGTCGCTCGGCCTGCTCACCGTCAACGCGCTCGTCGCCGCGCCAGAGGTGCTGATCCCGGTGCAGTGCGAGTTCTACGCGCTGGAGGGTCTCGCACAGCTGCTGGACACCGTCGAGCTGGTCCGGAGTCATCTCAACGCGCGGCTCGCGGTGTCCACGATCCTGCTCACGATGTACGACGGCCGCACGCGGCTCGCTGATCAGGTCGTAGCGGACGTCCGCAGTCACTTCGGGGGCCGCGTGCTCAACGAGGTGATTCCGCGCAGCGTGCGGGTCTCTGAGGCGCCTGGATTCGGCCAGACCGTCATCACCTATGACCCGACGTCGCGGGGCGCTGTCGCGTATCAGGCTGCGGCATACGATCTCGCCATGCGGGCGCTGGTACATCAATCACCAGAGGCGGCTCAGTGAACGTACGACGAGGCGGGCTCGGCCGCGGCCTGGGCGCGCTGATCTCGGCCTCGCCCACGGGGGACGTCGAGGCTGGCGCGTACTTCGCCGAGCTCCCCGTCGAGACGATCGACGCGAACCCGTGGCAGCCACGCGACGTCTTCGACGAAGAGGCGATGGCGGAGCTGGTCGCAAGCATTCGCGAGGTCGGCGTACTCCAGCCGGTCGTAGTACGCGAGCTCGAAGCCGGCCGATTCCAGCTGGTGATGGGCGAGCGGCGGCTGCGTGCTACCCGCGAGGCCGGACAGGCCACGATCCCCGCGATCGTGCGGCAGACCGGCGACGACATCATGCTGCGCGACGCACTGCTGGAGAACCTCCATCGCCAGCAGCTGAACCCGCTCGAAGAGGCTGCCGCTTACAGCCAGCTGCTCGAGGAGTTCGGCGCGACGCACGAGGAGCTAGCCGCCCGGATCGGGCGTTCGCGCCCGCAGATCAGTAACACCATCCGCTTGCTTGCGCTGCCACCGACCGTTCAGCGTCGGGTCGCCGCGGGCGTGCTGAGCGCGGGTCACGCCCGGGCGTTGCTTGCGCTGCCTGACGCTGAGTCGCAGGAGCGGCTGGCCTCACGCATCGTCGCCGAGGGCATGTCTGTCCGGGCGACGGAAGAGGCTGTGACGTCGGGCCTGGTCGAGGACAAGGCGCGGGCCAGGCGACGCAAGCCGCTGGCTTCGCCGGCGCTGGATCGGCTCTCCGAGCAGCTGTCCGATCTGCTCGAGACCCGCGTCACCATCGAGCTCGGGCGACAGCGCGGCAAGTTGACTGTGCAGTTCGCTTCGATGGGAGACCTGCAGCGAGTGCTCCGGGTGCTGGCTCCGGAAGTCCTCGAGGGTCAGCAACTCGCGCCGGAGGATTAGGCCCGCGAAGGACTAGCCCAAATGGCTGATGGGCGTTAGGGTTTCCCCCGGCGATTTCCCCGTCGTCGGTCCGGAGGCTGACGTGAGCCGCAAGGCGCTGCTGGGCGAGTGCGTGAGATGACCCGGCGTCTGGTCAACATCACCCTGGACAATCTCGACGATCTGCCTGGGCGTTGCCGGCGATGCGTCTTCTGGGAGCTGGACCCAGTCGCGGGTGACAAGGCCGCCGAGAATGGCGACACGGAGCTCGAGAAGGAAGCGTGGGTCTCGACCGCGCTCCTCGAGTGGGGAAGCTGCGGCAAGCTCCTCTACGTGGACGGCGTGGCCGCTGGTTATGTCATGTTCGCCCCGCCTTCCTACTCACCGAGGTCCGTCGCCTTCCCGACGTCGCCTGTGAGTGCAGATGCGGTCCTTTTGAGCGTGGCGCACGTGCTGCCTGAGTTCGCCGGTGGCGGCTTGGGACGAATGCTGATCCAGGGCGTTGCGAAGGACCTGATCCGACGTGGGGTCAAGGCGATCGAGGCGTTCGGTGACGCCGCCTGGGAAGGCGTTGGACACTGCGTGCTCCCGGCAGACCATTTGCTGGCGGTCGGCTTCAAGACAGTTCGCCCGCATCACCGCTACCCGCGTCTTCGGCTGGAGCTGCGGTCGGTGGCGTCGTGGCGAGAGGACGTCGAGGTCGCCTTGGAGCGCCTGCTCGGCTCGATGGCCGGCGATGGGCCGCTGCGGACGGGCGCCTTCAGCGCGCCGCGCACGGCGACGCCGATCAGCAGCCCCAACTAGGCCCAACCGCCGTGATCATGGCGAAGTTGGCAGACACTCCCGGCGTGTCGGCCAACAACTCCATGATCACCGTGGGAGAGTGGTCGTCGCACGCAGGTGATGAGAGTCCCGCGCTGAGCGCCAAACGTCTCGCGCAGGTTGATCCCGATGCCGCGAGAACGTCTAATTGGTTGGTCGAGGGTTATCCGACCATCAGCCCGCTAGGGCGCTGAGCCTGAACTGTCCGGTTGGGATGTCGAGGTGCTCGGGAAGGTAGAGCCGCTGCAGTGCGGCCACCACGGCCTCGGCAAGAGCGTCGCGGAACTCGCTGGTCGCGAGCCTGGCGGCATCGCTCGGACTGCTCAGGTAGCCGGCCTCGAGGCGGACGGCCGGCATCCGGGTCAGCCGGAGTAGCTCCCACGACTTCGGGTGAGTTCGGCAGTCGAGGAGGTCGGTGCGAGAGGCAACCTCGCGCACGATCAGGTCAGCAAGCCGAGCGCCGACCATGGAGTGGCCACTTTGGCCTGGCCGCGCCGCGCCGTAGAAGTAGCACGACACCCCACTGGGCTCGTTGCTGGCAGCGGCATCGTGATGCAGCGAGACCAGTAGCTCCGCTTCCACCTCATTGGCGAATCGGGCACGGTCCGTCTCGGCCGGGTGGGTGTCTGCGCTTCGGGTGAGGTAGGTCGTCACGCCGAGCGCGCCGAGCCGGCCCTCGATCCGCATGGCGAGGTCGAAGGCGAGCTCTGCCTCGGTGAGCCCGTGCCCCGATACCCCACCATCGCTGCCACCGTGACCCGGATCAAGCACGATCGTGCGCCCGGTCAGGTTCTGTCCGCTGCGCCGAAGTCGCTCTTCCTCGCGACGCTCAGAGGGTGATCCACCGGTAACCGTGCGCCGCAGCTGCTCGAGCGCGCGCAGCGTGTCCGGGCCGAGCGTGCCGTCTGCGCGCAGTCCCACGTTGCGCTGGAACTCGCGCAGGGCGGCATCAGTGGCCGTACCGAAGATGCCATCGCAGCGGCCCGGGTCGAATCCGAGGTCGAGCAGGCGCTGCTGAAGCACGGCGACGTCGTCGCCGACGAAGGGGCGGTTCACCCGGTAGGACAGCACCCGGTCCCCGAAGCGCCAGTGCGCTTCGTCGAGGCACCGGTAGGTCTCCGGGCCGACGATCCCGTCGACTCGAAGCCCGCGGGACTGCTGAAAGCCGCGTACCGCACGGTCGGTCGCATCGTCGAAGACGTCGGTGGCGCCGTCGAGGAGATCACCGTCAACTGAGGGGTCGAGCAACCCGAGCCCGCTCAGCTTCGCGCGGATCTCGGTGACGCTGTCACCGCGGTCGCCGCGCCGAAACTCCACCACGCTGCGATGCTACGCAGCCCAAATGCGCCACGAAGCCTTACCGCACCACAGATTTAGAGGTAAGCCTCGAGGTCACGCAGCAGAGCCGCCTTCGGCTTGGCGCCGACGATCGACTTGACGACCTCACCACCGGAGAAGACCGACATCGTCGGGATCGACATCACCTGGTAGCGCCGGGTGATCTCGGGGTTCTCGTCAGTGTTCACCTTGACGATGCGGATCTTGCCTTCGTTCTCGGCAGCGATCTCCTCGAGGACAGGCGCGACCATCTTGCAGGGCCCGCACCACTCGGCCCAGAAGTCGACGAGCACCGGTACGTCACTGCCGAGCACCTCGGCGTCGAACGTTGCGTCAGTCACGGCTGTGGTTGCGGTACCCATCGGGTTCTCCTGGTGTGTCGGTTGGCTGTCTTTGTCAACGAGGTGTCGGAGGGGGTTGTTCCCACCGGCTGCCGGATCAGTGCCGGTCTTCGAGATAGCGCTCGACGTCGATCGCCGCGGCGCAACCGCTAGCCGCGGCGGTGATCGCCTGCCGGAAGGTGTGGTCTACCAGGTCGCCACAAGCGAACACGCCG
>DATAVE010000158.1:0-2895 GCA_036267875.1 Mycobacteriales bacterium | reverse complement strand
ACCGGGTCGTGCTGGCAACGGTCGCCGACGACCGTCATGCGGATCGGCTCCCAGTCGACCTCGCGGGTGATCATCAGCGCCTTGAGGCTGGCGGTGATGTCCTCACGAACCGCCAACTCGCTGTTGCCGTGGTGCTCGACGAAGAGTCCCCGTCCGCCATCCGGGTCCTGCACCCAGCCGACGCCGGCCCACGCTTCGACGTTCGGCTCGACGGCACGCTGCTGCGCCATCACGACGTACAGCCGGTCGCCCCACGTCGCGTAGCCGAGGTCAGGCAGCTCCTCGACGACCTCCCCACCAGGCGGGATGACCGAGCTCAACGGGATCAGGTTGAAGTTGGCTACTCCTGCGAGCGCCAACGAGTGGTCGAACGCGGCCAGGGCTGTCGGCCCTGTGCCCACCCCGCTGGACACGGCGATGCGCAACGTCCCGCCCCTTATGCGTAGCCCACCCTGATGACTTTGCGTATAGAGCGTATCCGCTCTTGGGATATTGCTCGTGCATCTCTGTGCTTGAGGGGATGGACAAGGCGATCCACAGCGCGGCTCAGGTCACGCTGTCCCGGCTGCTGCGCGAGCACCGCGTGGATGCCGGCCTTCGCCAGGTCGACGTCGCCGATCGACTTGAGAAACCGCAGTCCTTCGTCAGCAAGTACGAGTCCGGCGAGCGTCGTATCGACTTCATCGAGCTCAACCAGATCTGCGACGCCCTTGGCATCGACGTGATCGAGCTCGTCCAAGTGCTCAAGGCCCAAGCGGATGGCACATAGGTACAGCTATTGCGATACCCATGGCACATGAGTACTGCCCGAGCAGTACCTATGTGCCATTCGCTCTAGGCGCCGCCTACTCGCTTTCGGCCGGCATCTCCTGCTGGCTCCGAGTAGTCGACCCGGGCGATGCGGGCGCCGTCGTAGACGATCGAGGTGAGCGAGGCGAGCGCGCATTGCCGTCGGTCCGGCCGGTGCCAGAGCGTCTCGCCCGTGAGATAGCGACGAGTCACCTCGATCGGCAGCTGGTGGCTGACCAGCACGGCCTCATGTCCCTCGGCCGCGTCACGCGCATCGGCGACCGCCGCGGCAACCCGCTTCGCGACGGCGAGATACGGCTCGCCCCACGACGGGCGAAACGGGTTCCACAGGTGCCGCCACACCGACGGTCGCCGCAACGAGCCGTCACCGACGCCGAACGTCTTGCCTTCGAAGAAGTTCTCGCTCTCGATCAGCCGGTCATCGGTCGTCGGCGTGATCCCGAAGTGCTCGGCGGTCGGCGCCGCAGTCTGCACGGCGCGCTCCAACGGCGAGGACCGTACGACGGTGATGTCTCGGCCCACCAAAGCGTCGCGCGCCTGCAGCGCCATCTGCTCGCCCGCCTCCGACAGTACGAAGCCGGGCAGCCGGCCGTAGAGCACGCCGGTCGGGTTGTAGACCTCGCCGTGGCGCAGCAGGTGGACGATCGTCTCGCTCACGCTGCAACCTCCGCCGCCGCTGTGGCCGCAGCCGGCAACGCCTCGATGATCCGGTCCAGCGTCGCGTCGTCATGAGCAGCGCTGAGGAACCACGCCTCGTACGCCGACGGTGGCAGGTAGATCCCGCGGTCGAGCATCGCGTGGAAGAACGCCGCGTAGCGCTTCGTCGACGTCGTGCTCGCTGTCACGAAGTCGACGACCTCAGCATCGGTGAAGAACACCGAGAACAGATTGCCCGCCGTATTGAGCCGATGCATGACACCCACCTCGGATAGGGCGGCGGACACCGCAGCGGACAGCCGCACGGATGCCGCGTCGACGATCGCGTAGACCTCGGGCGTGCAGTTGGTGAGCTGGGCGAGACCGGCAGCGACCGCGACGGGGTTCCCCGACAGCGTCCCGGCTTGGTAGACCGGCCCGGCCGGCGCGAGCGAGGACATCACGTCTGCTCGCCCACCGAACGCCGCCGCCGGCAGACCGCCGCTCATCACCTTGCCGAACGTGAACAGGTCCGGCGTCACACCCTCGAGCCCCCACCAACCGGCGGGGCCGACCCGAAAGCCCGTCAGCACCTCGTCGAGGATCAGCAGCGAGCCGTGCGTCGACGTCAAGTCGCGCAGTACGGCGTTGAACCCATCACGCGGCGCGACCACGCCCATGTTGGCGGCCGCCGCTTCGACGATGACACACGCGATCTCATTGCCGTACTCAGCGAAGGCAGCAGTCACCGCGTCCGCGTCGTTGTACGGCAGCACGATCGTGTCGGCGGCGCTCGCGCCGGTGACACCAGGCGTGTCCGGCAAGCCGAACGTCACGACTCCGCTGCCTGCGCTGGCGAGCAACGCGTCGACATGCCCGTGATAGCAACCCGCGAACTTCACGACCTTCGCCCGACCGGTCACGCCACGCGCCAGCCGTACGGCGGTCATGGTCGCCTCGGTCCCAGAGTTCACGAGGCGGACTTGCTCGAGTGGCTCGATCCGCGAACAGAGCAGCTCGGCCAGCTCGACCTCACCCGGCGTCGGCGCACCGAACGACAGTCCAGAAGACGCCGCCCGAGTCACCGCCTCGACCACCGCCGGATGGGCGTGGCCGAGGATCATCGGCCCCCACGAGCAGACCAGGTCGACGTACTCATTGCCGTCCGCGTCGTACACGAACGGGCCCTTGCCGCGCACCATGAATCGCGGCGTCCCCCCGACAGCACCGAACGCACGGACCGGCGAGTTGACCCCTCCGGGCGTCACCCGCTGGGCGCGCTCGAACAGTTCCGCCGAGGCGTCCGTGTTGGTGGGCATGACATCCATTGTTTCAGTGCGTGGGACCCTGTCCTGATGGCGGACTTCGGGGTAACCACAGACCCGGCACGCGTCGGGATCGACGCAGACCGGCTGGCACGCATCGACCGGCACTTTGCGACCTACGTCG
>DATAVE010000157.1:0-69245 GCA_036267875.1 Mycobacteriales bacterium | reverse complement strand
GCAATCGGCGGATTGGTCATGACTTGGCATCCTAGGAGGCATGACTTCGTGGGCGAGAGGCGAGCGGGCAGAGCTGGTCGACCTGCTAAGGCGGCTGGGTCCCGACGCGCCCACTGCTTGCACCGGTTGGACGACGGCCGATATGGCGGCGCACCTCTATGTCCGGGAGCGTCGCGCGGACGCCGGCCCGGGCGTTGTCCTCGGCGGACCGTTCGCCTCTCACACCGACCGGGTGATCGCCAGCGTGCTGCGGGTGCACGAGTACGACGAGGTCGTGTCGCGGGTTGCCGCTGGGCCTCCGTCGCTGCTGCGCGCGCTCGACGAGCAGATGAATCTCTTCGAGTTCTTCGTGCATCACGAGGACGTCCGCCGGGCCAACGGTGAGGGTCCGCGTGACCTGCCTGACGAGTTCGGCGCGCTCATGTGGGAGCGCCTGCGCCGAATGCTGCGGCTGTCACTGCGGCGGGTTAGGGGCACCCAGGTCGAGGTCGTGTCTGACCAGGGCGGTCGCGCCGTGGTTGGCGGGAGCGGCCCGACCGTTCGGGTGACCGGCCCGGTTGGGGAGCTCGTGCTCTACACGTTCGACCGCAAGGCGATCGCGCGGGTCGAGCTGACCGGCGACGCCGAAGCGATCGACCGCCTGCAAGGCGCTCGGCTCGGGATCTAGCGCCCGACTAACCTCTAATGGGTCAATCGGCTAGTCGAGGAGAGCGCATGTCCAGCAGTGCCAAGGTGACCGGATCGATCGAGGACCGGTTCGACGAGGTCCTCACTCCTGAGGCGCTCGCGTTCGTCACCGACCTGCAGCGCAAGTTCGGTCCTCGTCGTCTTGAGCTGCTGGAGCGCCGTCGCGCTCGTCGTCAGCAGGCCGCGGAGACCGGCACGCTCGACTTCCTGGCCGAGACCAAGGAGATCCGCGAGGACGACTCATGGAAGGTTGCCCCTCCTGCGGATCTGGTCGATCGCCGCGTGGAGATCACCGGACCGACCGAGAAGAAGATGCTCGTCAACGCGCTGAACTCAGGCGCGAAGGTCTTCATGGCTGACTTCGAGGACGCGAGCGCGCCTAACTGGCGCAACCAGGTTCAGGGTCAGATCAACCTGACCGACGCCATCGAGCGCCGGATCGACTTCGAGACTGCCGAGGGCAAGAGCTACGCGCTGAAGGACACCGTCGCGACGCTGATGCCGCGGCCGCGTGGCTGGCACCTGCCCGAGAAGCACGTGCTGGTCGACGACGAGCCGATGAGCGGCGGCCTCTTCGACTTCGGCATGGTGATCTTCCACAACGGCCAGCGCTTGCTCGACAAGGGGACGCGGCCGTACTTCTACCTGCCGAAGATGGAGTCGCACCTCGAAGCACGGCTCTGGAACGACGTTTTCGTGCATTCCCAGGAGGCGCTCGGCCTGGCCCGCGGCACAATCCGCGCGACGGTGCTGATCGAGACCATCCCGGCGGCGCTGGAGATGGAGGAGATCCTCTACGAGCTCCGCGACCACTCCTACGGTCTCAACGCCGGTCGGTGGGACTACATGTTCTCGATGATCAAGACGTTCCGTGACCGCGGTGACCAGTACCTGCTGCCGGACCGCAACAGCGTGACGATGACAGTGCCGTTCATGCGCGCCTACACCGAGCGGCTCGTCCAGACCTGCCACAAGCGCGGCGCGTTCGCGATGGGTGGCATGGCGGCGTTCATCCCGAGCCGCAAGGATCCCGAGATCAACCGCGTCGCTCTGGAGAAGGTGGCGGCGGACAAGAAGCGCGAAGCGACCGATGGCTTCGACGGCACCTGGGTCGCCCACCCGGACCTCGTGCCGACGGCGATGGCGGAGTTCGACGCAGTACTCGGCGACAAGCCGAACCAGATCGACCGGCTGCGTCCCGAGGTCAGCGTGACCGCTGCAGACATCCTCGCCGCCGACCAGACGCCCGGCGACCGCACCTTGGCCGGCCTTCGCACCAACGTTGACGTCGGCATTCGCTACCTCGAGTCCTGGCTGCGCGGCGTCGGAGCCGCGGCGATTCACAACCTCATGGAGGACGCGGCGACGGCCGAGATCTCGCGATCGCAGGTCTGGCAGTGGGTGCACAACGACGTGAAGCTCGCCGACACCGGCGAGCAGGTCACGGCCGAGCTTGTGCGCACCGTCATCGACGAGGTGATGGCCGACATCGAGAACGAGGTGGGCGACTCGTACGAGAAGGGCCGCTGGGCCGACGCCCGGACCGTCTTCGAGCAGGTAGCCCTGGCGGACGACTTCGTCGACTTCCTCACGCTTCCGGCCTACGACCTCCTCGACGACTAGCGAGGCATCGCCCAAGTCGACGCACATCGCCTTCTGCGCCGCCGACAGGGCGATGTGCGTCGACCTCGGCGCGACGGGGCAGCGCGAGCCGCGCCAGGCGTCAACCGTCCCCCAGTTGTTGCTGGGTTTGACTTAGCGTTCGCACATGACCGCGTTGGCGCAGCTGACGGCCGACTGCCGCTCTCGGTTGAATCCGGCGCAGGTCATCACTGAGCCGGCGCAGCTGCGGACCTATGAGTGCGACGGTCTTTCGTCGTACCGGAGCACGCCAGGCGTCGTGGTCCTTGCCGAGTCGACGGCGGAGGTCGCGTTCGTCGTTGGCCGGTGCGCGGAGCTGGGCATCCCGTTCGTCGCCCGCGGGTCCGGCACAGGCTTGTCCGGGGGCGCACTGCCCCGCACCGACGGAGTCCTGGTCGTAACCTCGCGGCTGAACCGGATCATCGACGTCGACGCCGCCGATGAGCGAGCGGTCGTCGAGCCGGGGGTCGTCAACGCCCACCTCACGACTGCGGCGCACCCGTTGGGTCACTACTACGCACCCGACCCGTCGAGCCAGCAGGTCTGCACGATCGGCGGCAACGTCGCGGAGAACTCCGGTGGCGCGCACTGCTTGAAGTACGGCTTCACGGCGCACCACGTCACGGGCCTCGAGGTCGTCATGCCGGATGGGTCGATCGAGCGGTTCGGTGGTCGCGCACCCGACCCGGTGGGCTACGACGTCTTGGGCGCGGTTGTCGGCAGCGAGGGAACGCTCGGCGTCGTCACCGAGGCAACAGTGAGGTTGCTGCGTACGCCGCAGGCGGTGCAGACCGTCCTTGCCGCGTTTCGCACCATCGAAGACGCCGGTGATGCCGTGAGCGCGATCATCGCGGCCGGCGTCCTCCCTGCTGCGATCGAGTTGATGGACGCTCTCGCCATCGAAGCAGCCGAGGCGGCCGTCCACCCGAACTATCCCGCCGGTGCGGGAGCGGTGCTGATCGTCGAGCTCGATGGTCCGCGCTGTGAGGTCGATGCGCAGCTCGTCGATGTCGAGCGGCTCTGCCACGGCGCCGCCGCGTTCGAGATCCGGATTGCTGCTGATGATGTCGAGCGCGGGCTGATCTGGCGTGGCCGCAAGTCGGCGTTCGCCGCGGTCGGGCGAATCAGCCCGGACTACATCGTCCAGGACGGCGTCATCCCGCGTACGGCGTTGGCCGAGGTGTTGCGCGCCATCGAGGAAGTTGCCGCGGCGGTGGGCCTACGCGTCGCCAACGTGTTCCATGCAGGCGACGGCAACCTGCATCCGCTCGTGCTGTTTGACGAGGCGAAGGGTGAGACCGAGCGGGCAGAGGGCGTGTCCAACCGGATCATCGAGCTTTGCCTCGAGCACGGCGGATCGATCACCGGGGAGCACGGGGTTGGGCACGACAAGGTCGTGCACATGGGCAAGATGTTCTCCGCGATCGACCTCGACGTGATGCAGCTCGTGCGTTGCGCGTTCGACCCGGCGGGCATCGCGAACCCTGGCAAGATGTTCCCGACGCCGCGGCTGTGCGGCGAGCGACCAGGTCGTCGTACCGGAGCCCATCCGCTCGTCGAGGCAGGCCTTGCCGATGCCTTCTGAGGCGACGCAGGCGTCGTCCGAGCTGGTCCGGCCCGCGTCGATCGAGCGGTTGGCCGAGATGCTCGCGGCGACGCAAGCCGACGGCCGCACCGTCGGGCTGCGTGGGGCTGGGACCAAACAGAATGGCGGTGGCGCCGGCCTACCGACCGACGTGACGATCAGCACCCGGGGGATCGACCGCATCGTCGAGCATGCCGCCGGTGATCTGGTGGTGACTGTCGAGGCCGGAGCGCTGCTCACCGATGTGCAGCGCGTGGTCGGCAAGGCCGGGCAATGGCTTGCCCTCGACCCGCCCGAGTCCGGAGCGACGATCGGCGGCGTCGTCGCGACCGCGGCAAGTGGCCCGCGCCGGCTGCGCTACGGGACGCCTCGCGATCTGCTGATCGGCAGCACGGTCGTCCTCGCCGACGGAACGGTCGCAAAGGCCGGTGGCAAGGTCGTGAAGAACGTCGCTGGCTATGACCTGGGCCGGTTGTTCACGGGCTCCTACGGCACGCTCGGTGTGATCGCCGAATGCACGTTCCGGCTACACCCGCGTCCCGTCGCGCGCCGGGTTGTGGTGACGCCGACGGACGACCCGTATGGCTGCTTCTCGACCCTGCGCGCGACGGGCGTCGAGCCGGTTGCCGCGGAGTGGGACGGTACGACGCTGACCACCGTCTTCGAGTCGACCGAGTCAGCGGTCAGCGAGCAGGCTGACCTGGCGATCGCTGCAGTCGGGGGCACGGCAGGCTCGTCGACCCCGTCGTCGTTCGGGCAGCGGGCGTGGGCAGATGGCCGGATCGGGTTGAAGATCACCCACCGGATCGGCAAGCTGCCTGCCGCGCTCGCGGCTGTCAACGTGCTGCCCGCTGCGCAGGTGCGCTGCTACGTGGGCTGTGGGGTCATCGAGGCTTCGGTCGATGCGGAGGGGCTTGCCTCCCTCGCCTCACTGCGCTCGGCGGTGTCGGCTCTCGACGGGCAGGTTGTCGTTGCTTCTGCTCCGGACGATGTTCGCCGTGACGTTGACGTGTGGGGACCGGTGCGCGGGCTCACCGTGATGCAGCGGATCAAGGACCAGTTCGATCCGGACGGCCGAATGTGTCCCGGACGATTCGTGGTGACCCCGTGAGCGACGAGCGTCAGCGGGAGCTGATCTCGGACTGCGTGCACTGCGGGTTCTGTCTGCCGACCTGTCCGACGTACCTGTTGTGGGGCGAGGAGATGGACTCGCCCCGCGGCCGGATCTACCTGATGAAGAACGTCCTCGACGGGGCTCCGCTCGACGAGACGACGGTGGGCCATTTCGACGCGTGCCTTGGCTGCATGGCTTGTGTCACCGCGTGCCCGTCGGGTGTGCAGTACGACGCGCTGATCGAGGCGACTCGCGCCCAGATCGAGGAGACGACAAAGCGGTCGTCAAGCGACGCCGCAGTGCGACGGATGATCTTCTCGCTCTTCCCGTATCCCAACCGGCTGCGCCGGCTCCGACCGCTCCTGCGCGCCTATCAGGCGACAGGAGCACAGCGGTTCGCCCGCAACCGGATGAAGGGCACGCTCGCAACGATGGCGGGCCTCGTTCCGCAGCTCGGTCCGCGGGAGCCGATCCCGGCGCTGACGCCCGCCGTCGGCGAGCAGCGGATGCGCGTCGGCATGCTGCTCGGCTGCGTCCAGCGGGAGCTCTTCCCGGGCGTCAACGCTGCGACGGTCAGGGTGCTTGCCGCCGAGGGCTGCGAGGTCGTCGTGCCGCAGAAGCAGCAATGCTGCGGTGCGCTCTCGCTGCATGCCGGCCGGGAGCCGGAGGCCGTGGCCCGAGCGAAGGCGATGATCGTCGAGTTCGAGTCGGCACGAGTCGACGCCGTGGTCATCAACTCCGCCGGTTGTGGCTCGTCGATGAAGGACTACGGCCGGCTGCTCGCGGACGATCCCGGATGGGCGGCGCGCGCAACCCGCTTCTCCGCGGCCTGCCGCGACGTGAGCGAACTGCTTGCCGAGCTCGGCCCGGTCGCGATCCGTAACCCGCTGCCGGTCGTCGCGGCCTACCACGACGCGTGTCACCTCTCTCATGCCCAAGGTGTTCGTGCGCAGCCGCGTGACCTCTTGCGCGGCATTCCAGGGCTCGAGCTGCGCGAGATAATCGAGGGCGACATCTGCTGCGGTTCGGCCGGTATCTACAACCTGGTCAATCCGAAGCCGGCGCGCGAGCTCGGCGATCGCAAGGCGGCGAACGTTCGAGCGACTGGCGCCGATCTGTTGGTGACGGCGAACCCCGGGTGCCTGATGCAGATCGACAGCGCATTGCGTCGCGCCGGCGAGAGCATCGCGTTAGCGCACACGATCGAGGTCCTCGACGCATCGATACGCTCTGCGAATATCTCGGATTTGGGTGTCACTTCGCCCCGATAGGGTCTGGCCTCGTGGCGCGTGCAAAGACGACAGTTGAAAGCGAAAACGCGGTCATCGTTGAAGGAGTACGCAAGTACTTCGGCAAGGTGAAGGCGCTCGACGGAATCGATCTGGTCGTGCCCAGGGGCAGCGTTCTCGGTGTCCTTGGGCCCAACGGCGCAGGCAAGACGACAGCCGTCAAGATCCTGACGACGTTGCTGGAGCCAGATGCGGGCCGCGTCATCGTCGACGGTCGCGACGTCGTTGCCGATCCGGCGGGAGTGCGTCGCTCGATCGGCCTCGCCGGCCAGTCGGCGGCGATCGTCGAGGAGTTCAGCGGCCGGGAGAACCTCGAGCTGATCGGTCGGCTGTTCCACATGAGCCCGAAGGCGTCACGTGACAGGGCGACCGAGCTGCTCGAGAGCTTCGGCTTGGCCGACGCGAAGGAACGCCGAGCCAAGACCTACTCCGGCGGCATGATGCGCCGGCTCGACCTCGCGGCATCCTTGGTAGCGCGGCCGAACGTGCTGTTCCTCGACGAGCCGACCACCGGCCTCGACCCGCGGGCCCGCTCGGACATGTGGCAGGTGATCCGCGACTTGGTGGCTGCAGGGACGACGCTGCTGCTCACCACTCAGTACCTCGAAGAGGCTGACGAGCTCGCGGACAACATCGTGGTTTTCGACCGTGGCCGAGTGATCGCCGAGGGCACCGCCAACGATCTCAAGGACACGATCGGCGGTGACGTTGTCGAGTTCGTCGTCACGGACTCGCGAAAGCTCACAGCCGCGGTCAACGCCGTCACGGGCTGCGGCGAGGGTGAGCCAACGGCTGACAGGGAGAAGGCCGAGGTCACAGTGCGTGCCGGCCGCAACGGCTCCGCCGTGCTGCTCGAGGTGGTGCGCGCGCTCGATGCGAAGCGAATCAAGGTCACCGGCCTCGGTGTACGCCGCCCCTCGCTCGACGACGTGTTCCTCGCCCTGACCGGGCACCGTGCCGAAGACGAGGCCCAGGAGGCCGGCGATGAGTGAGATGAGCATCAGCAGCCGGATCGGCTGGTCGGCGTTCGACGCCCTGACCATGGCCAGGCGCAACCTCAAGATCTGGTTCAAGGTCCCGGCGTTCATCGTCTTCACCGTGATTCAGCCGGTGATGTTCACGCTGCTCTTCCGCTACGTGTTCGGGGGAGCGATCGCGACCGGCGCGCAGGGTGGCTACGTCGACTATCTGCTGCCAGGTGTCATCGGCCAGACCGCGGCGTTCACCTCGTTCGGGACTGCGATTTCGCTCGCGATGGAGCTCAAGACCGGTGTGCTGGACCGCCTGCGCGCCATGCCGATCGCGCGTAGCGCGGTGTTGCTCGGCCGGCTTGGCGCGGACATCGTCCGCCTGCTCGTGACGCTGGTCATCATCGTCGGGGTCGGCTACGCCGTCGGGTTCCGCTTCCACGGCGGCGTACTTGCTGCGATCGCGATGTTCGGACTGGCGCTGCTGCTCGGCCTGGTGACGTGCTGCCTGTCGGCGTTCATCGGACTGGCGATCAAGGACGAGGAGTCGGTGCAGGCCTTCGGCTTGATCTGGGTGTTCCCGCTGACGTTCGTCAGCTCGGCGTTCGTGCCGACCCAGACGATGCCTGGCTGGATGCAGGCGTTCGCCAACAACCAGCCGATCACCCAGATCGTCGACGCGATGCGCGCACTGGCGCTCGGCACCTCGACCGGCAACCACGTCTGGGTCGGGGTGCTCTGGATGGTCGGTCTGATGGGCCTGTTCATTCCGCTTGCCGTACGGGCCTATCGCAAGGCTTAGCCGGCTCCAAAGCAAGCGCGTGTCTAAACGGACATTCGCATCAGGAGCATCTAGCGTTTCCTGACGTGAGTGTTGCGCTTGATCTGCAAACTGAGCAGGTCGTTGCCGGTCTCGAAGGTGTCGAAGTACGCCGCGGCGGCCAGGTCACGTTGCACGCGCTCGATTGGACGATTCGTGCTGGCGAACGCTGGGTCGTGCTCGGCGCAAACGGTGCCGGCAAAAGCACGCTGATCGGCGCGCTCGCCGGCGCGGTGCGACCGACGACCGGCCGGGTGCAGCTGTTGGGGGAATACCTCGACGACGCCGACCTCGATGAGCTCCTACCCCGGGTCGGCTGGGCGAGCGCGTCACTCGCCGATCTGTTGCCTGCCGATGAGCTGGTGATCGACGTCGTACTCACTGCGGCGCAGGCTTGCGTTCGCCGGGGGGACGAGGACTACCACGCGGGCGATGTCGCCAGGGCATGCGATCTGCTGACCTGGGTCGGTGCTCGGCTGCTGATCGAGCGGGAGTTCGGCACGCTGTCCGAGGGCGAGCGCAAGCGGGTGCAGCTCGCGCGGGCGCTGATGACCGACCCCGAGCTTCTCCTGCTCGACGAGCCTGCGGCGGGTCTCGATCTCGGCGGACGTGAGGCCCTGCTTCGAATGCTGAGCCGACTGGCCGACGATCACTCAGGGCCGGTGCAGGTCCTCGTGTCGCACCACGTCGAGGAGATCCCATCAGGGACCACCCACGCTCTGCTGCTTCGCGAAGGCCGCGTCGTTGCGGCCGGGCCGATCGAGACCGCTCTCAACTCGTCGACGCTGTCAGCGGCCTTCGGGCTGCCGTTGCGGGTGCTTTCGATGGATGGCCGTTGGACGGCGCGCGCGGCAATGCCGCGGTAGCGGACCGCTAGCCGGCAGCGAGGACGCCTTCGTCGTCGTGGATCTCCACGGCGACCTGACGAAGCCGTTCCGCGTGCTCGCGGCCGTGGTGACCGCAGAACAGCAGATCCCCGCCCCCAGGCAGGACGGCGCGAACGATCGCCCGGGCTCCGCAGCGATCGCAGCGGTCAGCCGGCGAGAGCGTGGGTGCAGCAGTGGCCGTCGTTGTCATCACGTCCCATACAACACCACACCTGCAAGTGCGATTCCGCGCCGCGCCGCGCGTGTTATTCAGCTTGTAACGAGCCCGTGACTAATGACACAGCGGCGGGGTGACGGAGAACACACCAACGGGTCGAAGATAAGGTCATCGGTCGGTGCGGGGACCGCCGCAACCGACGTGTTCTAGAAGGGACGGCCGCCGACAAATGGCGACTGAGACGGTGGCGCAGGAACGCTCGACTGCGAGAGCGGCAATCAAGGCAAAAACGCTCAGAACGGACCGCTGGTGGCTGCTGCCACTTATCACGTTCATCGGCTTCAGCGCGTTCATCGTCTACTCGACGTGGGCCGCATTCGACCACCACAGCGTGATGCAGGCTGGCATCAAGACTCCTGAGTACTACGCCGACCCATACCTGTCGCCGTTCTACTCGCCGTGTTTGGCGAATGGCTGCCCGTCGGCGATCGCCTGGGCGCACTGGAATATCGGCACTTGGGTGTCGCCCGCCCTGCTGATCTTGATCTTCCCGCTCAGCTTCCGCGCGACTTGCTACTACTACCGCAAGGCGTACTACCGATCGTTCTGGCTGTCGCCGCCCGCATGCGCCGTCTCTGAGCCGCATGGCAAGTACTCGGGCGAGACCCGCTTCCCGTTGATCTTCCAGAACATTCACCGCTACGCGTGGTACGCCGCGGCACTGTTCTCGGGCTTCCTGACCTACGACGCGGTTCGATCGTTCATCTACGACGTACCCGGCGGCGGGCACCACTTCTTCATCGGCGTGGGCTCGTTCGTATTTGTCATCAACGCGGTCCTGATCATCGGCTACACGTTCGGCTGCCACTCCTGCCGCCACATCACGGCTGGCCGCATCAACCACTTCTCCAAGCATCCGCTCCGCTACAAGTGGTGGACCATGGTGTCCTGGCTGAACAAGCACCACATCCGATGGGCGTGGGCATCGCTTGTCTGGGTCGGCCTTACCGATCTCTACGTGCGCCTCGTCGCAACCGGCAACCTTCACGACTACAGCCACGCGTTCGGGACGGCGGTGCGCTTCCATGGCTGATCACGAGGTCCACGACTACGACGTCGTTGTCATCGGTGCGGGCGGCTCTGGCCTTCGCGCCGCGATCGCCGCGCACGAGGCCGGCGCTCGCACCGCCATCGTGACGAAGTCCTTGCTGGGCAAGGCCCACACGGTCATGGCCGAGGGCGGAATCGCTGCGTCCATGGGCAACGTGTGGCCCGAGGACAACTGGCAGGTCCACTTCCGCGACACCATGCGCGGCGGCAAGATGCTGAACAACTGGCGTATGGCGCAGCTGCACGCCCAGGAGGCTCCCGAGCGGGTCTGGGAGCTCGAGGAGTACGGCGCGCTGTTCGACCGCACCAAGGACGGCAAGATCTCCCAGCGCGACTTCGGCGGTCACCGCTACGCGCGTCTGGCTCACGTCGGAGACCGCACTGGCCTCGAGATGATCCGCACCCTCCAGCAGCGCGCGGTGGACCTCGGCATCGACGTGTACATGGAGTGCACGATCACCGAGATCCTCAAGGACGGCACCCGGGTCGCCGGCGCATTCGGCTACTGGCGTGAGACCGGCTCGTTCATCCAGCTCAACGCGCCCTCGGTGATCCTCGCGACCGGTGGCATCGGCAAGGCGTTCAAGGTCACGAGCAACTCCTGGGAGTACACCGGCGACGGCCACGCGCTCGCGCTGGCGGCCGGGGCCTCGCTGATCAACATGGAGTTCATCCAGTTTCACCCGACCGGCATGGTGTGGCCGCTGTCGGTGCGAGGTCTGCTCATCACGGAGTCGGTGCGCGGCGAGGGCGGCGTCCTTCGCAACTCCGAAGGCAAGCGCTTCATGTTCGACTACATCACCGACTACTTCAAAGCGGAGACGGCCGACACCGAAGAAGAGGCCGACCGCTGGTACGACGACCACATCAACAACCGGCGCCCACCGGAGCTGCTGCCGCGCGACGAGGTCGCGCGCGCCATCAACTCCGAGATCAAGGCCGGTCGCGGGTCACCCCACGGCGGTGTCTACCTCGACATCGCCACCAGGCGTAGCGCGGCGGACATTCACAAGCGACTGCCGTCGATGTACCACCAGTTCAAGGAGCTCGCGGACGTCGACATCACCGCCGAGCCGATGGAGGTTGCGCCGACCTGCCACTACGTGATGGGTGGCGTCGAGGTCGATGCCGACAGCCAGGCGGCAAGCGTCGCAGGGCTCTACGCCGTCGGCGAGTGCTCCGGCGGCATGCACGGGTCGAACCGGCTCGGCGGCAACTCGCTGTCGGACCTCCTGGTCTTCGGCAAGCGCGCCGGTGAGAGCGCGGCTGAGTACACCAGGAAGGTGGCCAAGCGACCGGCCGCACCGGCTGCCTCGGTTGCAGCGGCCCAGACGGCGGCCCTCGCTCCTTTCGCTTCTTCGGGCGGGGAGAACCCGCACGCGATCCAGCACGAGCTGCAGGAGCAGATGTTCGCGCTGGTCGGGATCATCCGAACTGCGTCGGAGATGGAGCAGGCGCTGAAGGAGGTCGCGAAGCTCAAGGCGCGCGCTGCCAACATCACCGTCGAGGGCGGCCGGGCCTACAACCCGGGCTGGCACACAGCATTGGACCTTCGCTCGATGCTGCTGGTCTCCGAGGCGGTGGGCAAGGCGGCTCTCGAGCGCACCGAGAGCCGCGGCGGTCATACCCGCGAGGACTACCCGAAGACCGACCCGAAGTGGGGCACGGTCAACCTCATCGTGACCGAGAAGAACGGCAAGGTCGCGATCACCCGCAAGCCACTTCCCAAGATGCCCGCCGATCTCGCCAAGCTGTTCGAGGAGCCTGCCAAGTGAGTGCCCGCAAGCTGCCGATGCGGATCTGGCGCGGCGACGCGTCGGGTGGAGACTTCGTCAACTACACGGTCGAGGTCGAGGACGGCGAAGTAGTCCTCGACGCGCTGCACCGTCTCCAGGCCACCGAGGCGAGCGATCTGGCGATCCGGTGGAACTGCAAGGCCGGCAAGTGCGGCTCGTGCAGCGCGGAGATCAACGGCAAGCCCGGCCTGATGTGCATGACCCGCCTGTCGACCTTCGAGGACGGCGAGACCGTCACGGTCACGCCGATGCGTACCTTCCCGGTCATCCGGGACTTGGTGACCGACGTGTCGTTCAACTTCGAGAAGGCGCGTGAGGTGCCGGCGTTCGCGCCGCCGTCGGACAACAAGGGCGGCAAGTACCGGATGCAGCAGGTCGATGTCGAGCGGAGCCAGGAGTTCCGCAAGTGCATCGAGTGCTTCCTGTGCCAGAACACCTGCCACGTCATCCGCGACCACGAGGAGAACAAGCCGGCCTTCGCGGGTCCGCGCTTCTTCATCCGCTACGCCGAGCTCGACATGCACCCACTCGACACCGAGGACCGCCAGCACATGGTCCAGGAGGACGAGGGTCTGGGCCTCTGCAACATCACCAAGTGCTGCACGGAAGTCTGCCCGGAGCACATCAAGATCACGGACAACGCGATCATCCCGATGAAGGAGCGCGTGGTCGACCGCAAGTACGACCCGCTGGTCTTCCTGGGCAACAAGATCGGGCTCTTCAAGGCGAAGACCCGCACGCCCGTCGGCCCAGCGGGCGGGGACGGGCCGAGCCCGATCAAGCACCCGCAGCTCGTCGCTTCGGTCGTCGATGTGCCAGCCAAGAGGGCAACCCCCGGGCGGAAGGTCGCTGCCAAGAAGACAGCTCCGGCCGCGAAGAAGACGGCACCCGCCGAGAAGGTCGCGGTCAAGAAGACCCCAGCGAAGAAGACCGCGACCTGAGCCAGGCCGATCCGACCGAGCTGCTCGAGCTCGCGGTCGGGCTGGCGCACCGGGCTGCCGTAGTGCTGCGGGAGCGGCCGGCTGAGTTGGACGTGAGCACCAAGTCCAGCCCGACCGACGTCGTGACGGTGATGGACCGTGCCTCGGAGCAGCTGATCCTCGAAGGGCTGGCGGTGGCGCGTCCGGACGACACGATCGTCAGCGAAGAAGGTGGCGGCAGCTCGGGGACGTCATCGGTCACCTGGCTCGTCGACCCGCTCGACGGGACGGTCAACTACCTCTACGGGATCCCGCAGTACGCCGTATCGATCGCGGCCGCGATCGACGAAGAGACCGTGTGCGGGGTGGTCGTCGACGTCGAGCGCGACCTGACCTACACCGCTGTCGTTGGTGGCGGCGCCTTCTGCGACGACGTACCGCTGAGATGCTCCCAGCAGACGGATCCGGCGTTCTCACTGGTCGGGACGGGCTTCAACTACGACTCAGAGCTACGTCGCAGACAGGCGTCGCGGATGCCGATGTTCCTGCCGGAGGTTCGCGACCTCCGCCGAATGGGCTCGGCCGCGCTGGATCTGTGCGCGGTGGCCTGTGGACAGCTCGACGCCTTCTTCGAGGCCGGAATGTATCCATGGGACTGGGCCGCGGGAGGGCTCGTGGCGACCGAGTCGGGCGCCAGGCTGGGGGGTTTGGCCGGAAAGCTACCTGGTAGGAATACGACATTGGCCGCCAATCCGGGCCTATTTGACGCTTTACACGACCTTTTGGTGTCCTCGGACTTCTGAAATCGACCTTTGCTGAGCCCACAACTGTGCCGAATACAAGATCGAGGGGAGGGTCGATGCCGACTGTGTCGCGCGCCCGGACGATCGCGTCCGTCGGTGTGGGCACTCTCGCGCTGTCCGTGATCGCTGCCTCGGCGGCAGTTGGGATCACCCAGGTCGTCGGCCATCCCTCCGGTACGTCTGCAAAGGACGTCGCAGCCACCCACACGGTCGGCGAGCCGATTGCGACCGTCACACCGCTACGCGGTCTGACGCCGCCCGATGCGGCCGTGCTGCTTCCGTCCACTGTCTCGGCGGCCCGGCTGGACCGGCTTCGCAAGCTCAGTGGCGTACATCGAGTCGTGCCGCTCTCCCGCGGCGTCCTTCGGATCGGTACCCGCCGACTTCACGTGGTTGGAGTCCCGCTCGGGAGGATTCGGGCGCTGACGCCGTCGTTCACCGCGCACTCGACACCGCTGTGGAAGTCGATTGCTCGTGGTGAGTTGACCGTCGGCTTCGCCGACAGCAGACATCTGCATCGCGATTTCGGCAAGACCGTGCTTGCGATCGGCGCGCATCAGCTGCGGTCGCCGTTGCGGATCGGAGCGTTCGCGACGATCGGGCTGCCGGGAGCGCAGGGCATGGTCGTGAGTGCCGCTGCCCGCCAGCTCGGCCTGCAGCCGGACCGCGAAGTTCTGGTGGTCGCGCCGCAGATCTCGTTGGCGCAGCTGAGTAGCGACATTCGCAAGACTCTCGGCCGCTCATCGCACGTCATCGTCACTCGGGCCGCACCGATCGACCAGGCCGTGTCGAGTGAGTACGCGCGCGAGCTGATCCCCGCGACGTACCTCGACCTCTACCGTCGGGCCGCGACGACCTGTGTCGGCCTGCCCTGGACGGTTCTTGCTGGAATCGGAACGCTCGAGACGCGTAATGGCCAGAACGTCCACACGTCGATCGGTGGCGCCGAGGGGCCGATGCAGTTCCTGCCCTCGACGTGGAGTCGATGGGGCTATGACGCCGATGGCGATGGCCACGCCGACATCAACGACCCGGTCGATGCCGTCTTCTCTGCGGCGCGCTATCTCTGCGCGGTTGGCGCCGGGCGTGGCGGGCAGGCGCTCGACGACGCGATCTACTCCTACAACCACGCGTGGTGGTACGTCCGCGACGTGATTCTGATGGCAAACCGCTTCGCCTGAGTACGGTGCACTGAACGGGGCATCTGGTTCGGGTGATGGATCGTGAGAACACCGGGGTGCAGTACGGCCTGTTGGCGCTGCCCCTGGCCGTCATCCTGATCATCGGCGCGGTCGTGCTGATTCACCGCTCGGGCAGTGGGTCTTCCAGTGCGTCGGCCGCGCCACCGGTTGGTCAGTCGCCGCCGGCGACATTGCCGACGGTGTCCGCGGCGGTCTACGCCGGCCAAGTGCAGCGCGCGATTCGCGCCCAGCCCGGAGTACGGGCTGAGTTGACGGCCGACGATGAGAGCCTGCAGTTTCAGGTCGTCGCCTACGCCGGGCGAGACTCGGGCGTCCAAGCTGCCCAGATTGGGAGCCAGGCGCTCGAGACGCGGTATGTCGGAGGGGTGCTCTACACGTACGGCAGCTCCGTCATCCTGCAGGACTTCGCCGGATTCAGCCCGACGGCTGCCGCGAGCGCCAGCGGGCACTGGGTTGCGATCCATCGAGGCGACAAGCCGTTTCGTTCCGGCGTGCAGGGAATGACGACCCAGGACTTCTACACCGCGACGCTTGGCTTGGTCGGGCAGCTCGAGCTGGTCGGCCCCAAACGCATGGACGGCGTCGAGTGCATCGGCATCTCGGGCCACGACCTAGGTGCGCGCACGGTGCCCGAGACGGTCTGGGTCCGGGCATACGGCACACCGTTGCCCGTCGTCGACATCGCAGAGGGATCAACGCCGCACGGGACGATCCACGAGGTCACCCACTTCACCCGATGGGGCAAGCCCGTTCACGTCGTGGCCCCGCCAAGCTCGGTGTCGTACGCGAGCCTTCGCTAGGCGCGGGCCCGATTTAGGCCGTTTGCCGCAAGGACACCGGGCCCCGCTGTCGTAGACAACGGTGGATCGGGGGTCAGCTATGACGATTCTTCCTTCAGACCCGCCAGAGCACGCTCGAACGGCGTTGCCGTGGCGCTACGGCGTGATTGCCGCGATTGTCGTGGTTGCGGCAGTTCTCGCGGCGCTCGTGTTGCGCGGCGGTGGGTCGGGATCGCCGTCGTCGGCACCATCCCTCGCGCCGGTCTCACCATCGCTCGCGCCCGTGAGGCCCTCGAGCGGGTCGTCGGTGATCGCAAGGCCGCTGCCACCCGAGGCTCCACGTGGGCCAATCGCGGGTCCGCCGGAGAACCCGGCAGCCGGACAGCTCCTCAGCCAGGCCGAACATGCCGTTGCCGCGCAGTCGTGGATCGAGGCGAGCGTCGTGCAGAACGTTCAGGTTGGTTCGAGTGTCGATGAGCAGCTGGACCAAATCACGCTTGGCCCGCGCGAGGCGGAGGACGTCGAGACCCTCGCCGGCCAGCCGACGCAGCAAGTGATTCGCGTCGGTCAGACCGTCTACCTCAATGCCAACGTCTGGGCGTTGACCGATCGCGATGGCGTCGCCAGCAAGGTTGCCAAGAGGGTGCAGGATCGTTGGCTGAGGCTGGAACACGGCGACGGTCCCTACCGAGAGGTGACGAGCGTGTTTGCCACCGGTCAGAACCTCGCTGCGGGCGGGGTGCCGATGTACGGCCCGTATGGGGGACTCGGTAGCTCCCTCGTGTCGCCGGGGAAGTACGGCGCCGTCATCTACGGATGGTGGGACCCGCAGCACTCCTCATACGCAACCCTCACGGTTCAGCAGTCGGCGCCCCACCTCCCGCTCGACTACGACGGCAGATGGGGTGGACACGCGCAGAACGTGCAGGTGACGGCGTCATACTCCTACCACCGACAGTTCGAGGATCCGCCGCCGAGTCATTCGGTCTCTTGGGCCGAAGCCGGCTGAAGGTGACGATTCTTCCGTCGCAGCCGCCGGGGCCAGTGCGGCGTACGCCGAACATCTCCGCGCAGTACGTCGTGATCGCGATCGTGGTGGTTGTCGCGCTTGTCGCGGCGTATCTGGAGTTCGGCAGAGGAGGCCACCCGAGCTCGACGTCGCCTGCGGTGCCGGTCGCCTCCCCGATTGTCGCCACCGCTCCGCCTGCCCCGAAGATGGCCGCGAGCAAGCTCATCAACTTGGCGGAACGCACCGTGAAGCGCGCGAAGTGGGGTCGCATCACCTTCACGATCACCAGCAGCAACGGCAACGTTGAAACCGAGGACGTCCGAGGTGGACCTCACGTCCAGTCGGAGATCAACACCTTCGACGGCCATATCGCCCGTGTGATCATCGTCCGGAAGACCGCTTACATCAGCGCGGACTCGCTGTACCTAAACCAGCTCGAGGGCTTTCCCTCGGCCGTAGCCGATCTCGCGTCTGGGTGGGTCCGCCTTGTCCCGGGCGACCCTCACTACGCAACGGTGACCCAGAACACCGGAGGGTCGAACCGACTGTTTCCCTTGATCAAGCCAAAGGTCGTGGGAGTGGTCGAACGTAGTGGGGTGGACAGTGTCGAGCTCGACGGGACCCTCGGCAAGCGCAACCCTAGACAGGGGACGCTCTATCTGGCCGCGGTCAAGCCGTATCGACCGATCGAGTTCGACGAAGTTGGTGCCGTGCACGGCGTAAGCATCACCGTCGCACTGCGCTTCGGCGACTTCGGTCAGCGCGTGCGTATCGTGGCGCCGCGCCACTCGACGTCGTACCAGGCATTGCTTGCCGAAACGCGGGCCTAGGGTGGCGGGGCCGACGATGACGAGACGCTCGAGGCGGCTGCGACGCGTCAGGTTGACCCCAATCGGGGGTCACGCATGACGATTCCCCCGTCGAATCCGCCTGGGAGGCAGAGGCAGCCGCGCTACAAGCGGCTGACTCCAAGCCTCGCTGCGGTGCCGCTTCCCTAGGCGGCGGGGCCGAGGATCGTGTCGGCGATTGCCGCGCGGTGCTTGCGGCTCGCACCCTCGAAGCCGTTGATCCACTGCGCCCGCTTGTAGAAGCGGTGCAGCACGTGCTCGTAGGTGAACCCGATGCCGCCGTGGACCTGGATCGCCGACTCGCAGGCGAAGACTGAGTTCTCACCCGCGGTCGCCTTCGCCGCAGCTACGGCTTCCTCTGCCTGGGCGTCGTCTGCGCTGACCGCCCACGCCGCCCAGTACGCCAGCGAGCGAGTGAGCTGGACGGCGACGTAGGTGTTCGCGACCCGGTGGGACACGCCCTGGTAGGTGCCGATGACACGGCCGAACTGCTGGCGCTCCTTGGTGTACGCCGCGGCGATGTCGAGCGCACGCTGCCCGACGCCGGTTGCCTCGCACGAGGCCAAGGCGATCGCGCGTCGGCGTACGTCGGACAGTGCGCCTAGGGACGAGTCGAGCTTGCGGGCCGACGTGCCGTCGAGATGTAGCTCGCCGAGCCGGCGGGTCTTGTCGATCGTCGAGCGGGCGATCACCACATCCGGGTTCGCCGCGACGTCGACGGCGTACAAGCCGTCATCGGCGACCACCACGACGTCGGTGACACTCGTCAGATCGGGGACCGTCACCTTCGTACCCGTCAGCTTGCCGCCGTCGCTCGACACCTTGCTGCCTGCGGCAGCTGCGGCGAGGGTTGCAGGACCGCCGGGCTCCGCCCACGCGAGGGTGGCGCTGCGCTCACCGGCGCCGATGGCGGCGCGCAGCTCGTCGTCGATCAGCGGCCACGCGAGTGCGATCGTCGACCACCACGGAGCCGGCAGCAAGGCGTAGCCAGTCTCTTCAGCGATCACCGCGTGTTCGAGCAAGCCGAGCTCGGGGTCGAGCCAGCCGAGGTCGGCGATGGCCTTCCAGTCGGCCGGGTCGGTTCCGGCCTCGGACTCGGCGAGAGCAACCATCCGCTCGGGCGGGCAGCGGTCGGCGAGGTAGTCGCGGGCGGCCGCCCGCAGCAGCTCCTGGTCGGAAGAGAATGCGAAGTCCATGTCGGCCTCCCTTTGCTATCGAGATTTGGGCAGGCCGACGACCCGCTCAGCGATGATGTTGCGTAGGACCTCTGAGGTGCCCGCCTCGATCGTGTTGCCGCGGCTCCGCAGCTGGTTGTAGGTCCAGAAGCCGTCCCAGGTCGCGCCATCTGCATCGAGCTGAGCAGTTAGTCCGAGCAGATTCTGCGCGAACGACGTGAGCCGCTGGTTGGTCTCGCTCCAATGCAGCTTCGCCATCGAGCCTTCGGGCCCTGGCACGCCGGTCTTCTGCAGGGCCGTGAGCGCGCGGTAGTTGGTGAACCGCAGTCCCTGCAGATCGATCCAGAACTGCGCGATCTGGTCGCGTACGACGGGATCGTCGGCGGGGCGAGTGCCGTCGGGGCCCGGCTCCTTGGCGAGCTGGACAAGACGGTTGACGGCCTTCTCCAGGCCCGCGGTGAGCGCGAAGCCGAGAGTGCCGCGCTCGTGCAGCAGCGTCGTCATGGCGACGTTCCAGCCTTCGCCCGGCTGGCCGAGCATCGAGTCGCGCGGGACGCGGACGTCGGTGAAGAAGATCTCGTTGAACTCCGGGTCGCCGGTGATCTGTCGCAACGGCCGGACCTCGACACCGGGGGAGTGCATGTCGACGAGCAGGAACGACAGGCCTCGGTGCTTCTCCGCGTCCGGGTCGGTACGAACCACGAGGATGCACCAGTCGGCGATGTGCGCCCAGCTCGACCAGACCTTCTGGCCGTTGACGACCCACTCGTCGCCGTCGAGCACAGCGCGGGTCTTGGCGGCCCCCATGTCTGAGCCGCTCCCCGGCTCGGAGAAGCCCTGGCACCACACCTCTTCGCCCGACAACAGTGGCGCTAGATAGCGCTTCTTCTGCTCGTCGGTTCCCCAGGCGATGATCGTCGGTCCGGCCATGCCGAGCCCGATGCCACCAATGTGATCGGGCGCGCTCGCCCGGGCGCTCTCCTCGAGGAAGATTCCCTGGAACTCGTGCGGGTGGCCGCCGCCGCCGTACTCCTTCGGCCAGGTGATGCCGACATACCCGGCGTCGTAGAGCCTCTTGCTCCACGCGCGGCTGTCGGCCTCGTTCCACCGCTCGAGTGACGGGGTCTGCGCTGCCTCGCCTGCCGGAAGTGCGGTGTCGAGCCAGGTCCGGAGGTCGGCTCGGAAGCTGGCCTCTGCTGGGGTGTCTCGGAAGTCCACGGTGACCTCAAGGGGAGAGCCGAATGATGTTCGGTGGCACAGTATCGGCATGGCGATCGAGCTTGGGACCAAGCCCACCGGTACGAGCCTGCAGCGGCTCGCCGAGCAGTCCTGGGAGCGGCTCGGGCCCGACTCGCGGCTGGTCTTCGAGGGTGAGACGCACACCAGTGGCGAGCTGGCTCGTCGTACCCGCCGATTCGCCCAGGGCCTGATCGCGGCGGGGCTGCAGCCGGGGGATCGGGTGGTGCTGTGCATGGCGAACTGCCCCGAGGTGGGCATCGCCTACAGCGCTATCTGGCGCGCGGGTGGCGTGACGACTCCCGTGCTGTTCCTGCTGTCGGACGACGAGCTGCGTCACGTGCTCGCCGACAGTGAGGCGGCGTACGTCATCACGACGCCGGACTTCCTGCCGAAGGTGCGGGCCGCGAGCGCCGGTGTGTCGACGCTGCGCGGCGTCATTCTGGCGACCGGGCAGGCGCCCGAGACGTTGTCCTACGCCGAGCTCGAGGCCGCGGATGAAGGATCGCTCGTCGATCGCGACCCGGCCGAGATGGCGGCGCTGCTCTACACGGGCGGGACGACGGGTCGTTCGAAGGGCGTGATGCTCAGCCACAACGCGATGTCAGCGGCCGCGTGGGCCGCGGTGACGCGCTCGCACGACCCGGAGACGAATGTCGCGCTCACGCCGCTGCCGCTCTCGCACGCGTATGGATTGCTGGTCTCGACACTCGTGCTGCACGCGCCGGAGCCGAGCGACTCGATCCTGATGCGGTGGTTCGATCCTGGCGGCTGGCTGGAGCTCGCCGTGAAGCATCGTGTGACGCTCGGCGCGGTCGTGCCGTCGATGTTGCAGATGCTGTTGTCGTTGCCGCTCGAGGAGTACGACCTGTCGGCGCTGCGCCGGATGACGAGTGGTGGGGCGCCGCTGCTTGCCGAGACGCGTGCCGAGATGGCGCGGCGCCTTCCGAACGTCGAGATCATGGAGGGCTACGGGATGACCGAGACTGCCGCCTTGATCTCCTCGTCGCCTCCGGGTGCGGTGCGGGCGGGCGCGGTCGGGCTGCCGATCCCTGGCGTGCAGGTCCGGCTGGAGAAGGCGGACGGCAGCTTGGCTGTGGTCGGGGAGGACGGCGAGATCTGCGTCCGGGGGCCCGTGCTGATGACCGGTTACTGGCGCTCACCCGAGGCAACCGCCGAGACGATTCGTGACGGATGGCTTCACAGCGGTGACGTCGGGCGCTTCGACGCGGATGGCTACCTATATGTCGTCGACCGGCTCAAGGACCTGATCATCCGCGGCGGCATCAACGTGTATCCGCGTGACATCGAGGACGCGATGCTCACCCACCCCGATGTCGTTGCTTGTGGCGTGGTCGGCAAGCCGGATCCGACGTACGGCGAGGAGGTTGTCGCGTTTGTCCAGCTTCGGCCGGGCGCGACTGTCGATGCGGAGGCCTTGGTCGCGTTTGCGCGCGAACACGTCTCGAGGGCGAAGTACCCCCGCGACGTGCGGATCATCGATTCGATCCCGCTGACCAGCGTCTTCAAGACCGACCGTAAGGCGATGCGCCAGCTGCTCTAGTCGAGGCGACGCAGCAGAGTCGGGTAGCGCTTGGCGTTCTCGACGTACACATCGACGGCGAGCTGAATGAACTCAGGGGTCACCGAGTCGAGCTTGATTTTCGCCGGGATGCCGAGGGCCATCGCGCCGCTCGGGACCTCGGTCCCGTTGGAGACCACGGCGCCGGCGCCGACCAGTCCGCCGGTGCGGACGATGGCGCGATGCAGCACGATCGATCCCGACCCGACGAGCGACTTGTCCTCGATCGTGCAGCCCTCGAGATGGGCGTTGTGACCAATCACACAGTCGCTGCCGACGTGGGTGAACAGGTCGTACGTCGCATGGATCACAGTGCCGTCCTGGATCGACGTACGGTCACCGACGGTGATCTCGCCATAGTCGCCGCGTAGCACCGTGGCGGGCCAAACGCTTGAGTATTCGCCGATCGTGACGGCGCCGATCACCGTCGCGTCAGGGTGGATATAGGCGGTATCGGCGATCGTTGGGATCCGATCACCGAGGGCGTAAATGGCCACGCGGCTCTCCTTCGTCGCAGGCATCCTGCCCTAGTCGAAGGGAAGTCTTAACCGCAGGACCGCCACTTCGTCAGCACGATCAGGTAACGTGCGGCCGCGCGGGATGAACGCCATGGCAGGCAGCGGGCATAAATCGGCCGCATACGCGTTGTGGTTCCCACGAAGACTCACGGATTCCCCAGACACGCAGGGATGGCAGGACAAGACGATGGCGACTGACTACGACACTCCCCGAGCAACTGATGACGAGGCCACCGAAGACAGCATCGAGGAGCTGAAAGCTCGTCGGGACGCGCAGGCTGGCGCGGTTGATGTCGACGAGGCGGATCTTGCGGAGTCCCTCGAGCTGCCGGGCGCCGACCTTTCGGGTGAAGAGCTGACGGTTCGCGTCGTACCGAAGCAGGCGGATGAGTTCACCTGCCGTCGTTGTTTCCTGGTACGCCACCGCAGTCAGCTCGTCGACGAGAAGAAGGGCATCTGCGCGGAGTGCGCGGCCTGAGCTCAGGCCAGCCCTCCGAGGACCCGGGCGCTGAGGCGCCGGGACTAGTCGCACGACTGCTCGACAACACGCCGCTCGATCGACGCGGTCGCGCAGCGCTGCTCCGACGGCTTGCGGTTTCACTGGGAGGCAGTGCGCGTCGTGCCGGGGCTGCTGCTGTCGCCAGCGGTCAGTGGCTGACCGACACCGTCGCCGACCTCGCGCCGCATGTGCCGGTGCGCGACCTGCCGACTCTGTCGGCGCACCACGCCGGTCTGGTCGGTGAGGACCTTGCTTCGGCGCTGATCGACAGCGCGGTTCGTACGACGTCGGCGATCGGAATGGCCGCCGGTGTGGTGTCCTCGCTCGAGTTCGCGGCGCCGCCGCTGCTCTTGTCCTCGCCGGTGCAGGTGGCGGCGGAGACCGTTGCGGTGATTGCGGTCGAGCTGAAGTTGGTCGCCGAGCTGCACGAGGTCTACGGCAGAGCGGCGGTCGGTACGCCTGCCGTGAGGGCCGCGGCGTACCTCGGGGCGTGGACTCGCGGCCGGGCGCTCGAGCGGGCCGCTGGCGGTGGCGGCGTATCGGGCTTGGTCACCGGGGCAACGCGACGAGCGTTGCGGCGACGGGTGATGCGTCGCGCCGGCGAGAACGCCGCCTCCGTGCTCCCGATGCTGGCAGGCGCAGTGGCGAGCGCCTCGCTGAACGCCAGACAAACCCGCAAGCTGGGCACGGCAATATCCAAAGACCTCCACCCCTGACCTTCGCGCGGGCAATGTGACATTGCCCGCGGCTTCCCGCGCTAGTGGCGTCGACTTCCGGGGGGCAATGTGACATTGCTTGCGCACATCAGCTTGCGCTGATGAGGCTGTCCACAAGTGACGTACACGACGCGTTGGCCGTCAACAGCTCGATGGCAGCGTCGCCTCGTGCCTCAATCACTCGACCAACTTCTCCGTCTTCAGGATCGCGTCGTTACTCGGCGACAGGCAACGGCGGCTATCGGCGAGGACCGCGTCGATCGGCTGCTCGGGCGCCGATGGCAGGTCGTCCTTCCCGGCATCTACTCGCCCGACCTCGGCGCACTACACGAGCGGCAAAGGCTGCGTGCGGCGCTGTTGTACGCCGGTGACCAGGCACTGCTGAGCGACGCAGCGGCGCTTCGACTTCACGGAGTGCCTTTCGTCCCGGAAGACGGCAGAGTGCGTGTGTTAGTGCCCGACGGGATTCAACGGCTCTCACGAGACTTCGTGGTCATCCGCCGGACGACCCGTCTACCCAATGCAGAGAGACGTGACGGGCTTGCGGTGGTGCCGGTCGTTCGCGCCGTCTGCGAGTTCGGGCTTCGGCATGGGGACCCACGCGAGGTGTTGGCGGTGGTGGCCGCCGCGGTTCAGCAGGGTAACGCCTCGGTTCCGGAGCTTCTGAGAGAGGCGAACGAGGGGCCGGCTCGCGGGCGTCCGGCGCTCTTGCGAGCGATCGGGCCTGTTGCGGAAGGTGTGCGGTCGGCACCGGAAGCTGATTTCAAACAGTTGACGGCGCGCAGCAAGATCCTTCCGACGGCCCTGTGGAACTGCGTCCTAGAGCTCGGCGACGGACAGCGGCTGAGCCCCGATGCGCTGTACGAGGATGCGGCGCTGATTCACGAGACCAACGGGCGGGAGTTTCACGCCGCGGGTGACCTCTTCGAAGACATGCAACGACGTCATGACCGGCTGGTCGCGGCCGGCTTTACGGTTCTGCACAACACGCCGCGCCGCCTCAGGGAGGAGGGTGCAAGCGTGCTTGCCGAAGTCGAGGCCTGTTACCGCAGATTGGCCGGTCGCGGCATGCCTCCTGGAAGTCGCATCGCGTCTGCCGTCCGCCGCGCAGGGTGATGTGACATTGCCCCCGCGAAAGCGGCCTGTAGGGCCAGGAATCCGCAGGCAATGTGACATCGCCCGCGGGCAAGCTACGGGGTGAGGAACTGGCGGACTAGGGCTGTGGTTTCGTCGGGGAACTCGAACTGGGGGACGTGGCCACAGTCGGGGAGTACGACGGACTCCGCTTGCGGCAGCGCGCGCGTGACGTGCTCGGCGAACGCGGATGGCACCAGCCAGTCCCGGTCGCCCCATATGAACAGCGACGGCACGCCCAGCGCAGGCAGCCGATCCCAGAAGCCCTCTTCGCCGTAAGGCTCGTCCAGGTAGATCTGGCGCATCGCCGCGAAGAATGCCCGGCGATGCCGGTAGTCGCGCATCACTCGGATGAACTCGTCGGCCGCTGAGTCATACCAAGGGCGCGGCAGCCGCTCCGGATCGCCGAAGAAGGTACGGATGATCGTGACGACCACTCGATGCGGCAGCACGAACGGCGCGACGAGCGCCTCAGGCGGGAGCAGCCGTACCAACGGCGCAAGCTCACGGAAGCGCCGGAACGCCGGCGACGGGCACAGCAGGACGAGTCGGTCGATGGCGTCGGGGCGTGTCATCCCGACCTCGAGTGCGACGCGCCCGCCGAGTGAGTTACCGATCAGACTCGGCTGCTGGGCGCCCACTTTGTCCGCGAACGCCTGGATCCAGGTCGCCAGATCGTTGGGCCGGTAGCGCCAGCGCGGGGCGTCGGAGGCGCCGAAGCCGGGGAAGTCGGGTGCAAGCACTCGGTGGTCGCGTGCGAGGTCTGGTACCAGCGGCAGCATCGAGGCGTTTGTCGCGCCGAGCCCATGAATCAGGATCACCGGCGGGGCGTCGGCGGGACCGGCTTCGAGATACGACGCGCGCGCGCCGAGAACATTGGTCGCCTTGATCACCGGGTGGCTGGTGGGCCGCTCCCCGACATCGAAGGCGCCATCCATCTGCAGCGCGAGCGCGAGGTCCCCACGAACGGTGAGGCCATGGTCGAGGTACGCCGCGACGCCCGAGATCCGACCCTCGAGGACCGATGCCAGCGTCGACGGGTCGGCGGTGATGACGGCACGGGCATGGCGCGACCGGCCGCGCGAGAGGTGAACCCGGCCGTGGTCGAAGCCGACCGTCCATGCGCCGACAGGCGGGGCGTCGAAGACGACCGTGCCTTGCTCGTCGGCGAGCGCCGACTTCACGCCTTGATGTAGCCGCGCCGTGAATAGCGCATCAAGGTTGGGGATCGCTGCGAGGGTTCGGACAGCGCCGCCGCGTTGAACCACGTGGCTGACGCTATCGGGTCAGCTCGACTTCTCGTCGTCCATCCCGGGTGGCAACACGCCCGAGGCGCGACGCCAGGTTGCGGCAACTCGGCGCTGTGCCAGCAATCGTGCGACTGCGACAACGGCTGCAGAGGCAGCGGCCCACCCGGCGGCTTCCCGCCACCGGACATCCGGGTTCGCCGGATCGGCCGGCGGCTCGTTGCCAGTGGCCCTCTTCCAGCCGCTGGTCAGCACCTTGCGTGCGACCGCGGCCGTTGCGGCCGCACCGACTCCCGACATGACCTTGTGCCCGAGCTTGCCACTGGTGTCCTGATCGCTATCTGATGACGCAGCCATGGCCACAGCCTGACACGATGCGCCGGTGCAACCGCAAGACCTGACCATCGCGCAAGCCCGACGACTCGCCGTTGCCGCTCAGGGTCTCGGCGGTCACGGTCCGTCGCGACAGCGGCCTGTCGCCGTCGCCGACCGGAGGCATCTGCGGCGGACGCTTCAGCACACGAGCCTGTTTCAGATCGACAGCGTCAACGTCCTTGCTCGCGCCCACTACCTGCCGGCGTACTCGCGCCTCGGTCCGTACGACCCGGCCGTTCTCGACGCCATGGCCTACAAGCATCGTGAGCTCTTCGAGTACTGGGGCCACGAGGCGGCGCTGCTGCCGGTCGATCTCCACCCCTTGCTCCGCTGGCGGATGAAGCGGGCCGAGGCCGGACTGGGCACGTGGAAGGGCGTCGCGCGGATCAAGGAAGAGCGTCCCGACTACGTCGAGCAGGTCTACGACGATGTCGTCGCACGAGGCCCTGTCACTGCCGGTGAGGTGGCCGAGGACACCGCGCGCAGCACGGAGAGCTGGGGCTGGAACTGGTCGCCGGCAAAGACCGCGCTCGAATACCTGTTCTGGTCTGGCCGGATCACCACGGCGTCACGCAAGAACTTCGAGCGCCGGTACGACTTGCCGGAACGCGTGCTGCCGAGCCGAGTGCTCGACGCACCGACGCCCGACCAGGCCGAGGCGCATCGCGAGCTGCTGATGATCGGTGCGCGGTGCCATGGCGTCGGCACGGTCGGTGACCTCGCCGACTACTTCCGCCTCACGGTCCCGCAGGCGCGACCACGGATCGCAGAGCTCCTCGAGAGCGGTCGCCTCGAGCAGGTCAGCGTGCAGGGGTGGGCACAGCCGGCGTACGTCGTGCCGGGCGCGATCGTGCCGCGCAAGGTCGCGGGCGGAGCTTTGCTGGTGCCGTTCGATCCGCTGGTATGGGAGCGCGATCGAACCGAACGGCTCTTCGGTTTCCGCTATCGCATCGAGATCTACGTGCCAGCTCACAAGCGTGAGCACGGGTACTACGTCTTGCCGTTCCTGCTCGGCGACCGACTCGTCGCCCGAGTCGACCTCAAGGCCGACCGCGCCGCCAAGGCGTTGCTGGTTCAGGCAGCCTGGACCGAGCCAGACGCGCCGTCACACACCGCGGACGCACTCGGCTCGGAGCTCCGCCTCATGGCTGACTGGCTCGGCCTTGACGACGTCGTGGTGGCCGATCGAGGCGACCTGGCGGGAGCCCTTGCTACGGCATTGACCTAGTCGGTCAGTCCTGCGCTGATTTCGCCGCGCGCACCGACGTCCGTTCCGTCTTGATCGCCGCTGCGAGCTCTTCCGGCCGGCGAGTCGAGACGACCCAGTACGGGACGGGATCGGGGTTCGACAGCTTGACCATCACCGACGAGCCGATCCAACCGCGAACGACCAGCTTGGCTGCTGGGTCCGCCTGCGGGCCGAGTCGTAGCCGCGTCTCGTCGCGATCGAGCGGAGTGATTGTCGTGATGGTGGTGACGGGGAGATCGGCACTGCCCGCAGACAGGACGCCGTCTTGGACCTTGACACGGAGCCGGCCGGACATGAAGGGCGGTACGACGAAGAAGCCGATGACGAAGATGATGACCGGGATGTAGATCACCAGAGTGAAGCCCGACGCGATCTCGAAGATCGCGAAGGCGACGATGACCGCGATCGCCGGCCACCAGCTCACCGGGATCGTGAGGCGCTCGTCATGCGAAGGGGCGGCCATCCGCCAAGAGTAAAGAGGCGTGCCCGGTAAGGTTCCGTGGCTATGCCCGAACCCACTGTTGACGTCATGCTTCGGCGACTCGATCCGGAGCTCCCGGCTCCGTCGTACGCGCACGACGGCGATGCCGGTGCGGACCTCGTCACGGCCGTGGATGTCGATCTGGCGCCGGGGGAGCGAGCAGTGGTGCCGACAGGTACGGCGATCGCGCTTCCCGAGGGCTACGCCGCATTCGTCCACCCACGCTCTGGCCTGGCAGCGCGATGTGGCGTCGCGTTGGTGAACTCGCCCGGGACGATCGATGCCGGCTACCGCGGTGAGATCCAGGTCATCATCGTGAACCTCGACCCGCGCGAGCCCGTGCAGCTGCGTCGCGGCGACCGCATCGCGCAACTGGTCGTCCAGCGCGTCGAGCGCGCCCGTTTTGTCGAGGTTGACGACCTTCCGGACTCCGTCCGGGCTGCCGGCGGTTTTGGATCAACGGGCGGATGGGCGGACCATGGACGCGCTATGCCGGAGGTGAGCTAGGGATGTTCCGCCGACGAGGTGCGGAGGAGACCGACGAGTTCGAGGGCGATGACGTCGACGATGTCGTCGAGGACGACCACTCGGACGATGACGACCCCGCCGAGGTAGTTGAGCGCACCCGGACCGTGGTTCCTGGCCCGACGACGGGTCCGTGGGATTCCAAGGACCTTCCGGCCGGCGATGAGACGCCACGGGTCGACCTCGGTGGTCTGGCGGTTCCGCTCTCCGACGGCATCGAGCTACGGGTCGAGGTCGCCGAAGAGGTCGTTGTCGCGGTGGCGCTGGTCGACGGCACGAGCCAGCTGGTCGTCAACGCGTTCGCGGCGCCCAAGACCGCGGGGCTGTGGGACGACGTACGCCGAGAGATCGCGGAGTCATTGCGGTCGACCGGCGGCAGTGGCGAGGAGGCGCAGGGCTCGTTCGGCTCCGAGCTGCGAGCGCGGATTCCCGACGAGTCCGGAGGGTCTCAGGCGGCGCGCTTCATCGGCGTCGACGGCCCGAGATGGTTCTTGCGAGGTCTGCTGACCGGAGCTGCCGCGACCGACACGTTGCAGGCCCGGCGACTCGAGGACGTGTTTCGTGGCATCGTTGTCGTCCGTGGCGGAGACGCCATGGCGCCGCGCGACCCAATCGCGCTGCACCTGCCGAGAGAGGCCATCGAGCAGATGACCGAACCTGACCCGGAGGATCGCGTGCTGGAGCTGACCGAACGCGGTCCCGAGATCACGGAGATCCAGTGAGCGAGCCCGGTCGGTTCCGCAAGGCAGTAAGCCGTCTAGCGAGCGAGGACGACGTCCTCGAGGCGCACGACTTGCAGAAGCAGTGCGCATCGCGTGGTGCAACCGCCGTCACGCAATGTCAGAACCGCAAGCAGGTCACGGTTGCTGGCACAGTCCGCTCGCTGACGTTGCGCCCACGTGCGGGCACGCCGACACTCGAGGTCGAGCTGTACGACGGAAGCGGGACCGTCACCCTGACCTGGCTGGGTCGTCGCGAGATCGCCGGGGTCACGCCGGGACGACAGCTAACGGCTACTGGCCGGATCACTACCAGCGCTGGCCGGCGGGTCATTTTCAACCCGCGGTACGAACTGGTTGCTGCCGCCAGCTAGCAAGGCGTGCAGCGCCTCTTCCTGATCAGGGGCGCTGACGAACAGCAGCTCGTCTCCCGCTTCCATCGGGTCATCCGGACTCGGCGTCAGCACGTGGGTGTCGCGCAGGATTGCGACAAGGGTCACGTCCGGCGGCCACGCGACAGACCCGACTCGCGTGCCCGCGTGCGGGGTGTCGGCGGGCAGCGTCACCTCGACGAGGTTTGCCTCTCCCTCGCGGAACGACAGGAGCCGCACGAGATCTCCGACCGTGACCGCCTCTTCGACAAGGGCCGAGAGCAGGCGCGGCGTCGAGACAGCGACGTCGACACCCCATGCCTCGTTGAACAGCCACTCGTTCTTCGGGTGGTTCACGCGGGCCACCACCCGAGGTACGCCGTACTCGGTCTTTGCGAGCAACGACAGGACGAGATTGACCTTGTCGTCGCCAGTCGCGGCGATGACGACGTTGCAGTCCTGTAGCTCCGCCTGCTCCAGCGAGCTCAACTCGCAGGCATCGGCTAGCAACCACGACGCGCCGGGCACTGAGTCGGTCTTGAATGCCTTGGGCTCGCGTTCGATGAGCGTGACGTCATGACCGTTGGTGAGGAGCTCACGAGCGATCGAACGTCCGACGTTGCCGGCTCCGGCGATGCAGACCTTCATGCGTGCTCACTCGGTGGCGCGGCCAGGAACTGCTCGACGCGTTCGACCTCACCTCGTTGCACGAACAGATGCAGCTGGTCACCGTCTTGAAGCGCCGTCTCGCCTCGCGGCACGAACGCCTCGCCGTATCGAGTGAGGAAGGCAACTCGTGCGCTCTCGGTCGCCAAACCGATGTCTCGTACCGACCGGCCGACCCAGCCCATGTCGTAGTCGACCTCGATCAGCAGCAGATGGCCGGTCGGATCGCTCCAGAGGCTGTGCGCGCCGTCGGGAAGCAGTCGTCGCATCATCTCGTCGGCCGTCCAGCGGACGGTCGCGACCGTCGGGATCCCGAGACGTGTGTAAACCTCAGCGCGTCGCGGGTCATAGATCCGCGCCACCACGTTGTCCACGCCGAACGTCTCGCGAGCGACTCGCGCGGAGATGATGTTGGAGTTGTCGCCGCTGGAGACCGCTGCAAATGCCTCGGCCTGCTCGATTCCGGCTTCCATCAGAGTGTCGCGGTCGAAGCCCACGCCGACCACCTGACGGCCGCCGAAGTCGCGGGGGAGTCTGCGGAAGGCGGTGGCGTCCTGGTCGACGACGGCGACCGAGTGACCGCGGGCCTCAAGTCCCGTGGCAATCGTCGCGCCGACCCGGCCGCACCCCATGATCACGACGTGCACTGGTGGGACGCTACACGCCACCTCCGGCCGTCGGAGCGGGCGCACCCTCCGGCCCGTACGCTTGCCGGGTGCCATCGCTGGGCGACATATCGAAACGACTGTTCGTCGGTCGTCCACTCCGCAGCACCCAGCTTGGCGAGACCCTTCTGCCAAAGCGGATCGCGCTGCCGGTTTTCGCAAGCGACGCCCTGTCCTCGGTCGCCTACGCGACAGAGGAGATCCTGCTCGTCCTGTCTCTCGGCGGGCTCTCGTTCATCCACTACACGTGGTACGCCGCGGCGGGCGTTGCGTTCCTCATGCTCGTGGTTGTCGCGTCGTATCGGCAGAACGTGCACGCGTATCCCAGTGGTGGTGGCGACTACGAGGTCGCGAACACGAACCTAGGCCCGCGCGCTGGCCTGACCGTCGCGAGCGCGTTGATGGTCGACTACGTGCTGACGGTCGCGGTGTCCGTGAGCTCTGGCGTCGCGAACATCACCTCGGCGGTCTCCTCGCTTCAGGGCCATGCCGTCCTCGTTGCGGTCGTGATCGTGGCGATCATCATGCTGCTCAACCTGCGTGGGGTTCGGGAGTCGGGCACGGCCTTCGCGATTCCGACCTACGCCTTCGTCGCAGCGATCGCCGTGTTGATCGCCGTCGGTCTGACGAAGCTCGCGACCGGCCACCACCTCGCCTCGGAGAGCTCGCACTACCGGATCGCAGCCGCCCACAACTACACCGGCTTCGCACTGGTGTTTCTGCTGCTGCGGTCGTTCGCCTCGGGTTGCACTGCCCTGACCGGGGTGGAGGCGATCAGCAACGGCGTGCCGGCCTTCAAGAAGCCGAAGAGCAAGAACGCCGCGACGACGCTCGCCTTGCTCGGCGGCATGGCCGTCAGCATGTTCATCGCCATCACGGTGCTTGCGATCGTCAGCCACGTGCATGTCGTCGAGACCAACGCGGCGGGGCATCCGTCCGGGCACAGTCTGCTCGGCGCGCCGCACAGCTATGTCCAGAAGACGGTGATCGCCCAGGTCGGGCTTGCGGTGTTCGGCAAAGGAATCGGCTTCTACTTCCTGCAGACGGTGACCGCGCTGATCCTCGTGCTTGCGGCGAACACGGCGTTCAATGGATTCCCGGTCCTGGCCTCGATCCTGGCCAAGGACGGCTACCTGCCGCGGCAGCTCCACACCCGTGGTGACCGGCTGGCATTCAGCAACGGGATCCTGTTGCTCGCCGGCTTCGCCATGGTCCTGATCGTGGCGTTCTCTGCGTCGCCGACCCGGCTGATCCAGCTCTACATCGTCGGTGTCTTCGTGTCGTTCGTGAACAGCCAGATCGGCATGATCCGGCACTGGAACCGCAACTTGCCGATCACCGAAGACCCGGCGCGACGGCGGCAGATGAAGCGGTCGCGCGTCATCAACACGGTCGGTGCGATCGTCACTGCGCTGGTCCTCATCATCATCGTGATCTCGAAGTTCACCGAGGGCGCCTGGATCGCGATCGTGGCGATGGGCGTGCTCTTCGCGCTGATGCGGGGCATCCGCAAGCACTACGACATGGTCAGCGAGGAGCTGGTGCCAGAGGACGACGACGACATCCTGCCCTCGCGCGTGCACGCGGTCGTCCTCGTCTCCAGGATCCACAAGGCGACGCTGCGTGCGGTCAACTACGCCCGCGCCACTCGGCCGTCGACGCTGATCGCACTGACTGTCGATACCGACCACGACGCGACCAATGCGTTACGCGCCGAGTGGGATCGACGGGGCGTCCCGGTGCCGCTGAAGATCCTCGAGTCGCCGTACCGCGAGGTGACTCGCCCGATCCTCAAGTACATCAAGGAGATCAATCGCTCCAGTCCACGGGACGTGGTGTCGGTCTTCATCCCGGAGTACGTCGTCGGGCAGTGGTGGGAGCAGATCCTGCACAACCAGAACGCGCTGCGCCTCAAGGGCCGCCTGCTGTTCATGCGCGGCGTGATGGTGACAAGCGTTCCGTATCAGCTCGCATCGTCGGGTCGGGTCGTGCACGGCGTGGACCGTCCGGCTGCCGGTGACGTCCGGCGGCCGGTCGAGGCGAAACCCAGCTCGCCCACGCCGTGATCCTCGACGTCGGGCCGGTTGGGCACGGCGGGATCTGTGTCGCACACGCGCCGGATGGTCGCGCGGTCTTGGTTCGTCACACATTGCCGGGCGAGCGGGTACGCGTAGAGGTCACCGAGGAGAAGGCCTCGTTCTTGCGTGCTGATGCCGTCGAAATCATCGAGGCATCGCCGCATCGCGTCGCGCCGCCGTGTGCGTTCGCTGGTCCGGGTCGATGCGGTGGATGTGACTGGCAGCACGTCGACCTTGCCGAGCAGCGCAAGCTCAAGGCCGAGGTCATCGACGCGGCGCTGCGCCGAATGGCGAAGGTGGAGCGCGACGTCGTCGTCGAGGCCGTGCCCGGCGATGCCGAGGGCCTTGGCTGGCGGACCCGGATGCGGCTGGCGGTGGGCCCGGACGGATCGGCCGGCCTTCATCGCCACCGCTCGAGCCAGATCGAGCACATCACCGACTGTCTGATCGCCCACGAGTCGCTTCCGGTCGCCTCGGTGGTCGCGCAGCTATGGCCCGACGTCGAGGCAGTCGAACTGCAGGCGTCGGAGGAGGAGGTTGCCGCCGGGCGGACATTCCGCATCCCGGAAGGCGGCTTTTGGCAGGTTCACCCGGGCGCGCCTGAGGCGCTGATCAGCGCCGTACTCGGCTTCTTCGACGTTGAGCCCGCAGATCGCTGCCTTGACCTGTACGGCGGCGTCGGCCTGTTCGCTGGCGCGCTTGCGCCGCTGCTGCCCGCCGGCCAGGTGGTCATGGTCGAGAACAATCGCGAGGCCGCGGCTGCCGCGGTGTCCAATCTCGCCGATCTCCCGAACGTCCGGGTCGCTGTCGATCAGGTGTCGCGGTGGCTCGCCAGGGACTCTGTCGCAAAGGACGGGGCAGGTGCGGATCTCGTGGTGCTCGACCCGCCGCGCAAGGGCGCCGGAGCCGTGGTGGTCGAGGGCATCATCGCGGCCCGGCCGCGGCAGGTTTGCTACGTCGCCTGCGAGCCGGCTTCGCTGGCTCGAGACGTTGCGAACTTCATCGCTGGGGGATGGGCGCTCACCGGGCTTCGGGCGTTCGATCTGTTCCCGATGACCTCACACGTCGAGTGCGTCGCGCTGCTCGAACCCATTGGTCGCCCAGCCCAACGATAAGTGTCCTATTCCGCGTGTTTTAGGCCCTTATCGTTGGGCTCGACGAACGCTTCTAGACTGAACGTGTGAGTGGGTTGCTGGAGACCATCCACGAGCCGGTCGATCTCAAGCGGCTCGATGCTTCCCATCTGCCCGCGTTGGCCGAGGAGATCCGCGAGTTCCTCGTCGCGGCGGTCGCTCGTACCGGCGGGCATCTCGGTCCCAATCTCGGCGTCGTCGAGCTCACGATCGCGCTGCACCGGGTCTTCGACTCGCCTCACGACGCGATCATCTGGGACACCGGCCACCAGTCCTACGTGCACAAGCTGCTCACCGGTCGTCGCGAGCAGTTCGATGTGCTGCGACAGGCGGGTGGGCTGTCGGGCTACCCGTCGCGCTCGGAGAGTCCGCACGACTGGGTCGAGAACTCGCACGCGTCGACCGCGCTGTCCTACGCCGATGGGCTTGCCAAGGCGTTCGCGCTGTCCGGTCCATCCGATCGCGCGGTTGTTGCGGTGGTTGGCGACGGCTCGCTGACCGGCGGCATGTGCTGGGAGGCGCTCAACACGATCGCGGGCGCCCCGGACCGCCCGGTGATCATCGTGGTCAACGACAACGGCCGTTCCTACGCCCCGACGGTGGGTGGCCTCGCTGCGCACCTCGCCGCGCTCCGGCTCTCGCCGTCGTACGAGCAGCTGCTCGACCTGGTCCGGAACTCCCTCGCCCGTACGCCAGTGGTGGGCGGTCCGATCTACGAAGCGCTGCACGGCATGAAGAAGGGTGTCAAGGACCTCATCCAGCCGCAGGCGATGTTCGAGGACCTTGGCCTGAAGTACGTCGGGCCGATCGACGGGCACGACGTTGCCGCGGCCGAGCAGGCACTGCGTCACGCCAGGCGGTTCGGCGGCCCGGTCATCGTGCATTGCCTCACCGAGAAGGGCCGGGGCTACGCGCCGGCCGTCGATGACGAGGCGGACCAGTTCCACTCGGTCAACGTCATCGACCCCGTCACGGGCCGTCCGGTGTCGGTCGGGCCGCCGACCTGGACCAACGTGTTCGCCGAGGAGATGGTCGTCATCGGCGACCAGCGCCCGGACGTCGTCGCGATCACGGCGGCGATGCTGCGCCCGGTCGGCCTGCATCCATTTGCCGAACGATTCCCCGATCGGGTCTTCGACGTCGGCATCGCCGAGCAGCACGCGGTCACGTCTGCGGCGGGCATGGCGATGGGCGGCCTGCACCCCGTCGTCTGCATCTATTCGACATTCCTCAACCGCGCCTTCGACCAGGTGCTGATGGATGTCGCGATGCACAAGCTCGCGGTGACGTTCGTGCTCGACCGTGCCGGCATCACCGGTCCTGACGGCTCCTCGCACCACGGCATGTGGGATCTCTCGGTGTTGGGTCTGGTGCCCGGCATGCGGGTCGCCGCGCCGCGTGATGCGACGCGGTTGCGTCAGCTGCTTCACGATGCCGTCGATGACGACCGAGGCCCGACTGCGGTGCGCTTCCCGAAGGCGTCGGTCGACGACGACATCCTCGCGGTCGATCGCATCGGCGACATGGACGTCCTGCGCCGCGACGACTCGAGCGACGTACTGATCGTCGCGGTCGGTCCGCAGGCCGCGGTGGCGCTCGACGTCGCCGATCGGCTGGCCGCCCAGGGCGTCGGCGTGACCGTCGTCGACCCGCGTTGGGTGCTTCCGGTCGATGCGGCGCTTCCGGCGCTCGCGGCAACGCACGAGCAGGTTGTGGTGATCGAGGACGGGGTTTGTGCTGGAGGCGTCGGTACGGCGATCGCTCGCGAGCTGCTCAGTCGCAACATCCGAGTTCCGCTGCGCCAGGTTGCGTTGCCTCAGGCATTCCTGCCGCACGGCGAGCGTCCGGCCCTGCTCGCTGAATGCGGACTGTCTGCGCAGGAGATCGCCCGAGCGGTGATCGAAGCGGCCGCCGGAGCAAGCTCCGTCACTCCCGGGTGAGAAGGGTTCGCGCGCTCGTCGCCGTGGTCGCCCTCGCCGGCGCGCTTTCTGCAGTCCCGGCATCGGCCGCCGTACCGCCGCAGACAACTGCCACGCCTTTCGCGGGCACGCCGACGGTCGGTGCGCTGTTCATCACAGGGCTGTTCCCGCTGCACATCTGCACGGCGAGTGTTGTCGACAGCTATGACCAGGACGTGATCATGACGGCGGCGCACTGCGTGCGCAGCGGTACCGCCGCGGGATACGAGTTCGCGCCGGCCTTCCATGACGGGAAGGCGCCGTACGGCATGTGGACCGTGACGGGCGCCTACGCCGCGCCGGCGTGGATCCGCCACTTCAATCCGCACGATGACTTCGCGTTCCTCGTGGTCGCGTCGAAGGAGATCGACGCAAACAGCCGCACGTTGCAGAGCGTGACCGGCGGCAACCGTCTCGGCCGTACGCCTGCGGTCGGCAGTTCGGCGACTGCGTTCGGCTACCCGCTCGGGATCGGCGGCTCCGGGATCCGGTGCCGGGGGGCTAAGACGTACCGCAAGGGGTCGTTCAGCGGCATTCGCTGCAACGGCTTCGCCGACGGCACGAGTGGCGGTCCCTGGCTTGCAGGCCGTGGTCACGTTCGCCGGATCGTCGGCCTAGTCGGTGGGCTACACCAGGGCGGATGCACCAAGCAGCAGCTGTATTCGCCGCCGATAGGCATGGCCGCTCATCGGGCGCTTTACCGGGCCGCCCATCACGGCCGCGCGGATCACTTCCTGGCGCCGCCCAGCGACGGCTGTACGACGGGGCAGTGACGCTCAGCTCGCGACGATCAGCCGGTAGCGCAGAAAGCCCTGGGCGGGCTGGCCGTCGGTCACGAACTCGAGTCGTTCGACGATGCTGCGCGACGCGAGGTTGGTGATGTGGACCTCGGCCTCGACGGCGCGAACGTCCTCGCGGGCTTGTAGCAGCGCGATCAGCTCGGTCACCGCCCGCCCACCGAGCCCGCGGCCGCGGCTCGGGGCCGCCAGTCCGTAACCAATCTCGACGATGCCGTCCCGGGGCGGAGCCTTGGTGCCGCACTCACCGGCGATGCGTCCCTCGTCGTCGACAATGACGTACTGCAGCCCGCCGCTGCGGGCGAAGCTCAGCCCGGACACGGTGTCGTCGTGCGGCCAGCCCGGCGCGATCGGCCAGTCGCCCACGTCACCACGGGCAAGCGCATCGGCCTCCGCGGCTTCGACAGCCGCGAGTCTCAAGCCGGTTCGGGCTGCGCGTCTACGGCTGGATCAGCCATTGCTGCGGCGAGGCCCGCGCCGACCAAGCCGATCTGCCACGGGCGTGCCCCGCCGGCGAGCAGGAAGTCATTGACCTCGGCCTCGTCCGACGAGGGTGGTGACCAGGCAAGCCGGCGCATGAGGTCGGGCGTGAGCAGGTTTTCGGTCGGGATGTTGTGGAGCTCGGAGACCGCGGTCATCGCGGCCCGCGCTCGCGCCAGCCGACTTGCCGCAACCGGATCCCGGTCGGGCCAGCGGTTGGCAGGAGGCGGTCCGTCGCCCTGCAGCGCCGGACGCGGGAGCTCCCCGTCGGGCAGGGCCCTGGCGGCCTCGATTGCCGGCCAGAGATCCGTCGCAAGCCGCCGGGTCGTCCGGCCGCCCCAGCCCGCAACCTTCGCCAGGTCCGCCTCACTCGCCGGCGCGGCCATCGCGGCCGCGACGATCGAGGCGTCCGTCAGCACCCGCCCCGGAGCGGTGTCGCGACCGCGCGCGATCCGGTCGCGCTCGTACCAGAGCGCACGGACTACCGCGAGTTGGCGGCGGTTGCGCACCCGGTGGATCCCACTAGTACGCCGCCAGGGATCGGGACGCGGCCCGGATGGCTCCATGCCCAACACCGCCGCGAACTCTTCCCGAGCCCACTCGAGCTTTCCTTGCCGGGCCAGTTCGGCTTCGAGTGAGTCGCGCAGGTCCAGTAGGACCTCGACGTCGAGAGCGGCGTAGCGCAGCCACGGTTCGGGAAGCGGACGCTTGGACCAGTCGACTGCCGAGTGCTCCTTCGCCAGCCGCAGGCCGAGCAGCAGCTCGACCATGGTGGCGAGTCCCACTCGCTCGTAGCCGGCGAGGCGAGCGGCGAGCTCGGTGTCGAACAGGAGGGTCGGGACGAGCCCGAGCTCGCGCATCGATGGCAGGTCCTGGGACGCCGCGTGAACGACCCACTCGGCGTCGGCGACCGCCTGAGCAAGCCTTCGGAGATCGCCGAACGGCACCGGGTCGACCAGCAGTGTGCCCGTGCCCTCTCGGCGGATCTGGATCAGGTAGGCGCGCTGGCCGTACCGATAACCCGAGGCGCGTTCGGCGTCGACCGCTACAGGCCCGGTCCCGGCCCGCAGTGCGTCTGTGGCGGCTTCGAGCGCGACGAGGGTGTCGATGACCGGCGGTATGCCGTCGCGAGGCTCGGAGAGCAGCGGAGCCTCGGGTGCCGACTCAACCGCGTCGGGCTCGACGAGATCTTCGTCGACGGCTTCGCTCACGCGCTCGACGGTAGGGGATCTGGAGGTAAAGGAGGGGTTACCGCGGACTAGCGGGCTCAAATGTCTGGCGCGCTACCGCACGACTCCGGCACGCATAGCCATTGCGACCATCTCGGCACGGTCGCCGGTACCCAGCTTGCGGGCGATGCGGGCGAGGTGGCTCTTGACGGTGAGTGCGGACAGGCCGAGCGACTCGCCGATCTCCTTGTTCGAGCGGCCGTCAGCGACCAGCTGGAGCACCTCGACCTCGCGGCCGGAGAGCTCGGACACGCCGTCGTGCTGTGGGCCACCGCGAAGTCCGGCGGCGAGCAACGATGCGACCGACGGATCGGCGTACACGCCGCCGTCGAGGACGCGACGTACGCCGTCAGCGACTACGAGTGGTGAGGCGGACTTCAGCAGGTAGCCCTGAGCGCCGGCGACGAAGGCCGCACGCACGGAGTAGGGATCGTCCGCGGCGGAGAGCACGACCAGGCGCGGCCAGCCCGCAGCCCGCAGGTCAGCGAGCAGGTCGAGTCCCGAACCGTCCGGGAGCCCGACATCCAGCACACAGAGGTCGCGGGCACCACCGGAGTGCGCGCGAGCACGCGCCTCAGCGACGCTGGCAGCCTCGACGACCTCGCGTGCGCCCATCGCGGTCAGCCGTGCGGCCATCGACTCGCGGACCAGCGGATGGTCATCGACCACCATCGCGGTGAAGCCTGCGACGGGCTCAGGCGCAGGCGATGGCGTGCGCTCAACGACAGCGGACACCTGTTCCTCCTCCTGGTCGCCCGACGTGAGTTTTGTCGGCGCGAGACAACCCTTCCTGTAGCCCAACGCCGAGGCGGATTGCGCCGAATGGGGGATTGCCGCTTCGAATACCGAAGATCTAGGGCTGGACGGCCGAGAATCAACGGCAGGGCGGCGTCTTGCCGCGTGCAGGGGAGGCTCGTCGATGTACGTCCCCGGTGTTGCCATGAGCCCGGTGTTGCTGTGAGCCTGATCCCCCCGAGCGCCCGGCTGCGGCTTGTTGCGATCTTTGCGGCCGCGGTGGCGGTGGCTGCTGGAATCCTCACCGGCTGGGGTAGTCCGGTCTTCTACGCGTTACCAGCCCTGACGGTGGCAGTGTGCGCCGCCGAGCTCGCCGCCGTACACCTCGCTTTCGGCCGCCAGCGATGGACGTTCGCCATCACCGAGTCGGCAATCGCCGCGGCGTACGTCCACTCGCCTCGGTCGTGGACGATCGTGGCGACCGCGTCCGGCGTGTTCCTGTCGCAGGTCGTCCGCCGGCAGGACCCGATCAACCTGGCCGTCGTGGTCACCCGTTTAGCGGCCGCGACGGCGCTCGGTGCGGAGTTCGCCCATGCAGTTGGTGGGGGGCTCTCGGGCGCCATCGGCGGCATGGCCGTGTTCTGGCTTGCCAACATCGCCCTTGTCGTCATGGCCCTAGCCAGCGCGACCGGCACCCGCCTCGGCTCGCTGATCTGGACGAACGTTCCGTTTGCGGCGCTGCACTCAGTCGGCTCGGTCGGGCTTGGAGTGCTCGGCGCCTGGCTTGCCGCAAACGCGCCGGTGGGTCTGTTTGCACTCGGTGTGCCATTGATCCTGTTGTGGATCTCATACGACGAGCAGGCAACCCGATCGGCGGAGACCGCGCTGTTCGTTGAGCTCGCGCGGCTGCAGGAGCTGGCCAGCAGCCGATCGGTCGACGGCTCGGCGCAGGTCGTTCTGACGGCGGCGAATCGGACGTTCGACAGCGCCGAGGTCGAGATGTTGTTACTCGCCCATGAGGGGCCGGTGCACTACTCGGGTGATGCCGAAGGCGTGACAAGGCGACGCGTCGACCCCGACGCGCTCGACGAGCCATGGGTCCTGCAGGCGCTCGCGGAATGTGGCACGCAGATTGGGGTCGACGACGACGCCCCGTGGTGCGTCACGGTGGTGGGCGGCATGGAGCGGCCGCTAGCCGTAATCCGCGCCAAGCGGTTGCCGGGCAAACCGTCCTTCGGTCGGCGCGACATCCTGTTGGCCGGTGTGCTCGCCGAGCAGGCCGAGGCCTGGCTCGCCCTCCCCGACGGCGGGTCGATCCCCGATCCCGCAACGGGTGTCGCGCAGGCGCTCGGCGAGATCGGCGCGGACACCGCGCCGGCGTTGCAGGTCCTTCGTGATTCCGCGAGCCGGCTGTCTCGGCTCGCCGGGTCAGGGGACTCGGCCGACGTCGGAGACATCGTCGATGAGCTGTACGCCGTGGAGCGTGCGGTCGCATCGTTGCTCGGTGCGATCGCTTTGGCCGCAGAGCCCGATCTGGGAAACGCGCTCACCCCGGCCGATCTGCAGATGAGCGGCTCACGTCGCTTCGACGACTGGACCACTACCGGTGTTGTCTCACTGAGCGAGCCTGGCTTCGCGAGCGGGCCGATCCTATGAAGTGGATCCGCCGTACCGGCGTACCGCTCGCGCTGCTCGTCTTTGTGCTGACTCTCGGTGCCAGCGGCGGTGTCCTCGCCGTGTCGGTAGAGATCCTGCGAGGCACCGGACACGTGTCCGGACCACTGTGGGAGGTCGTCCTCGCCGGCTGCCCGGCGGCTGTCGCGATCGCCGTCGTCGCCGCGATCGCGGAGTTCCATGTCTCACGGGCCGTACGCCGGATGCAGGCGCGGGCCAGCGCGGTTGATGCGATGCATCGTCGGGTGCGGATGGCCGACGAGATCGCCGAACGGCATCGTCGGGCAGCGGAGACAGCGAGCGCCGGGATGTATGAGCTGCTGTCCGGTCTGGTTGGCGCGGAAGAGGCCGCGCGCGGTCAGCTCGCGGCCGACCTCCACGACACCGTGGCTCAGTCGCTGACGATGGCGCGGGTGCTGCTTGACGATCGCCGCAACCCGGGAAGCGTCGGTCGAGCCGTCGACATGGTCGCGGAGGCCGAGGAACAGGTGCGCGCAGTCATGGCGCGGACCCGGCCCCCCGCATTGCGCGACGGCGACCTGGCGAGGGCAGTAACGGCGCTGCGAGACGACATGCGCAACCGCTACGGACTCGAAGTCTCGCTGAGCTGGCCTGCTGAACCACATCCGCTGCCTCTGGTCAGCGCGATCACGGTCTATCGCTTCTTCCAGGAAGGACTGCTCAACGTGGTCAAGCACGCTGAGGTCGACGCAGCGCGCGCCGAGCTCAATGTGGACGACAACTGGGTCACGGCGGTCGTCGCGGACCAGGGGCTGGGCTTCGTGCCGGAGACCGTCACCTCAGAAGGTGGACGACACGTCGGGCTGGGGCTCCTGCGGGAAAGGGCCCGCCTGGTCGGCGGAGCCGTTGAGGTGACCTCGTGGCGTGGGGCCGGGACGACGCTCGCGTTGCGGCTGCCGCGGTTGTCGGCCGCTACCGGCATTGCTCTTGCCACTCCAGTCGCGCCGCCAGCGGACGAGGAAGCCGCCGGCTAGTCGCTAGCGCTTGCTGCGCGCAGTGCGACGTCTCGGCAGTGCGACGACGCCTGGCGGCATAGGGGGCAAGCCCGCTGCCACGCAGAGCACCTCTCCGAACGCGACAAGGTGTGGCGCGAGCTCCCCTTGCGGTGACCAGGAGGCCCGCAACTCGACATCGCAGTCGACCGGATGCTCACTGATCGCACCGAAGCGCTCCGAAGTCGTACGAGTCACCGTTCCGCTTTCAGCGGTGTATTCGGCGCCGGCGGACTCCAACGCCTCCATCAACCACGTCCAGCCGATCTCGAGCAGCATCGGGTCGTTGGCGATATCCGCCTCGACGCCGGCCTGGACGTAGGCGACACAGCGGGTGTCACCGGCCCAGACCTCCTGGCCCTCGGGGTCGTGCAGCACGACGAGACGGCCCTCGGCGAGCTCCTCCTCGCCGGACATCACCGATGCATGCAGGGCGATCGCATGCGGCGCGAGGCGGGGCGGCGCCGGGAGCTCGTGCACCACGAGCTCGGGGCGAAGGTCTACAGCCGACAGGCTGACGAGCGCCTCTCGAAAGGCAGGCGGCAGGTCAGCCGATGTCGACAGATCCACCGACACGCGCCCACTGTAAGTGCCGCGCTTGCTGGCCCTCGCCGCGACACGCGCCGCCGGCCGACCGGTCGAGACATAGGTTGACGCGCGTGGGGATCCTGCTTGCGCTCGCGTCCAGCGCCTTGTGGGGGACCTCGGACTTCTACGGCGGCACGCTCACCAGGCGTCGTCCGGCGGTCACCGTGGCAGCGGTCAGCGAGCTGATCGGGCTCACCTGTGTCCTGATCGCCGCGATCGCGACGGGCGCCGTCACCAGCTCGCACGGCTATCTCGTCTGGGGTCTGCTCGGCGCCGTCGCTGGAACAGCTGGTGTCGTCGCGTTCTACGAGGCGCTGGCAACCGGGACGATGGGCATCGTCGCGCCGATTGCCGCCACCGGCGTCGTCGTACCCGTGGTGGTTGGGTTCATCCAAGGTGACCGGCCGAGTGGGTGGCAGATCGCCGGGATCGTCGTCGCGGTAATCGGCATCATCTTCGCGAGCGGCCCTGAGCTGCAGCGAGAGGGAGACCGGAGCGGTGCAGCCCGTCCACTCTGGCTTGCCGGCATAGCTGCTGTCGCCTTCGGGGTGGTCTTCGTCGCGATCGGTCATGGCGCCGAACACAGCACGCTGATGACCCTGGTGGTGATGCGAGCGGTTGCGGTCGCCTTCATGGTCGGCATCGCGCTCGCGACGTCGACGTCGTTGCGGGTGGACCGGACGGACGCCCCGATGTTGTTGACCGTCGGCGTCTTCGATGTCGGCGCGAACGCCACCTTCGCGTATGCGAGCCGTCACGGCTTGCTGTCGGTCATCTCGGTGCTGGGGTCGCTGTATCCGGCGATGACGGTCGTCCTTGCGCGGGCGGTCCACTCCGAACGGCTTGCCAAGGTTCAGCTGTTCGGGGTTGTCGGCGCCTTGGCGGGAGTGGTCCTGATCGCCTCGTGAAACCATCGAGGTGTGCCCGGGCCCGCTGACAGTGCATTCCTCCTGGCCTGCCAAGGCAAGCCTGTCCCACATACCCCGGTCTGGTTCATGCGCCAGGCCGGCCGCGCACTGCCGGAGTACCGCAAGGTGCGCGAGGGCGTCGGGATGCTCGAGTCGTGCCTTCGGCCCGACCTGGTCATCGAGATCACGATGCAGCCGGTACGCCGCTACGGCGTCGACGCCGCGATCCTCTTCAGCGACATCGTGCTGCCGCTCAAGGCGGCCGGCTTCGACCTCGACATCGTTAGTGGAGTTGGCCCAGTCGTTGCCGAGCCTGTCCGGAGCGCGGCAGCGGTTGCTGCGCTGCCTCGCCTAGAGCCGGACCACGTTGCTCCGGTCGCCGATGCTGTCCGGGGACTGGTGACGGAGCTCGGCGCCACCCCGCTGATCGGCTTCGCCGGTGCGCCGTTCACCCTCGCGTCCTACCTCGTCGAGGGTGGACCGAGTCGCGACCACGCAAGGACCAAGGCGCTCATGTACGGCGACGAGGACACCTGGCACGCCCTCGCCGGCCGGCTTGCGGATATTGCCGTCACGTATCTCCAAGTCCAGATCGATGCAGGGGTCGGCGCAATCCAGTTGTTCGACTCGTGGGCGGGGTCGCTGTCGGCCGCCGACTACGAGCGCTACGTCCTGCCGCACAGCCGTCGCGTGCTCGAGGCGGTCTCGGGTGTGCCTCGGATCCACTTCGGTGTCGACACCGGCGAGCTCCTCGGCTTGATGGCGGCCGCCGGCGCCGACGTCGTCGGGGTCGACTGGCGAGTGCCGCTCGATCAGGCCGCCACGCGCGTCGGTCCGGGTGTTGCGCTGCAAGGCAACCTCGACCCGGCCTCGGTGTTCGCGCCGTGGGCGGCGACGGCGCAGCGAGTGCGCGACGTACTGCGCGCTGGACGCCATGCTGCCGGCCACATCTTCAATCTGGGGCACGGTGTGCTGCCGGATACCGACCCCGATGCGCTTACCAGGGTCGTCGACCTCGTCCACCACGAGACGTCCAGACAGTGAGGCGAGCAGCCGTTGTCGTCGTCGGCGGCGGGGTTGCGGGCCTCGTGGCGGCGAACGCGCTCGCTCGTGAAGGGGTCAGCGTCACGTTGTTCGAGGCGAGTCGCGAGGTTGGTGGCAAGCTACGAACGACTGAGGTTGGCGGAATAACGGTCGATGAAGGCGCAGAGGCGTTCTTGGTCAGGCGACCGGAGGCACTAGACCTCGTCAATGAGCTCGGCCTGGCTGCCGAGCAGGTGGTCCCGCGTACGACGAAGGCGGCGGTGTGGTCGCGGGGCGAGCTTCGACCGATGCCGGAGCGCACCGTGATGGGCCTGCCGAGCGATGCCAGCACGTTGCGCGGGGTGTTGTCGTCGGCTGAGGTCGCGAGGGCGGGGGCGGACTCCTGGCTCCCTGGCCGTCCGCCGGGCGAGGACATCGCAGTCGGTGCGTGGGCACGCAAGCGATTCGGCTCTGCCGTCGTCGACCGGCTCATCGATCCGATGCTGGGCGGTGTCTACGCTGGCCGGGCTGACGAGCTGTCCCTTGCTGCGACGCTGCCACAGCTGCCGCGCGACGAACGCTCAGGCCTCGCCGCCGCGAGGCGGGCGGTCGCGGCCGCGCCGTCGTCGGACCTGCCGATCTTTGCCACGCTGCGAAACGGTCTCGGAACGCTCCCGGGCGCGCTCCTGGCCTCGTTGTCGAGCAACGGCGGCCGGGCAGCCACGGGGTGGACCGTGCGTGACATCGAGCGAACCACGACGGGGTGGCGAGTGATCTACGGCGCTACGAACGCCGAGCGCGCGATCGATGTGGTTGGCGTGGTTGTGGCGACGCCGGCGAGTGCTGCAGGCAAGCTGCTTGCCAACGTCGCTGCTGCGGCGGCGGCGGAGTTGTCGGCGATCGAGAGTGCGAGTCTGGCGATCGTCACCACGGCGTGGCGGGCCGAGGACGCCGGCAACGCTGGGATGAGCGGCTACCTGGTGCCGTCGACGTACGGCAGACCGGTCAAGGCCGTCACGCTGTCGTCGGCGAAGTGGCCGCACCTGTCGGTCGGCGATGTCGCCGTTGCTCGATGTTCGTTCGGCCGCTACGGCGACACCGCCGTCCTGCAGCGGGACGACGCCGAGCTGGTCAAGGACGCGGCGGCTGAGCTCACGACGTACGCAGGCTTCTCTGGCACGCCCATCGATGCGTCCGTCAGCCGATGGGGTGGGGCACTCCCGCAGTACGCCGTCGGCCACGTCGAGCGCGTTCTGCGCATTCGGTCGGGAGTCGCGATCTTGCCCGGTCTTGCCGTGTGTGGTGCGACTTACGAAGGCGTCGGCGTACCGGCATGTATCGCGTCCGGTCAACGGGCAGCGAGCCAGATAGTTACCTACATCAAGAGCCTCGAATCGCGGTGATCCCCGACAGCGTCGGGACGAACACGTGATTGCCGTCGACCACCTCTGACGGGAAGGTCGCAAGGCTCCCGACGGGGATCGACGTGATGACGTGGCCGTTCTTCAGCGACAGCACCTCGAGGTCGCCGCTGTCGAGGTCGGCTACGAACACCCGCTGCCCGGCGATGACCGGTGCGCCGTACATGCCACTAGCGGTCCACTTCGTGTGCAGCTTGCCGTTGCTCACCGTCACGGCCAGCACGCTGTGCGGCTTGCTGAAGTTCTTGCAGGGGATGATCGCGGTGTTGCCCACGGCGGCGATGCCGCCGAAGGCGTTGCAGAAGCCGTCGCCGCCGAGGGTGTCGAGCTCGCCACCAACGCCGCCGAGCGTCGGCTTCAGCAGCCACACCTCGCCACGCTTGCCACCGACGACATAGTCACCCGCGACCTGGACCGGTGAGGTCGAGCCGAGGCTCAGGTCGTCGGCGTCGCCCTCCTCCCAGTTGCTCGGCGCCCAGCCACGGACGTAATGCATTGTCCGGGGGCTCAGCTCGATCACGCCGTCGCTGTGGTCCCAGGTGCCTCCGGTGCGATTCGATCCGTTGGCGGTCGGCGTGAGGACGTTGCCGTCGTACGCTTCGACCGGTCCCGCCGGTCCCCACATACCTGCCTGTCGGGCGTTCGGGACCGCGTAGTACGGCGTACGGCCTTTGCCGTTCGTCGCGACGGACATCGCGTAGCCGACGTAGTTGCCGCAATCGCCGGCGTGCGCGCCGTAGGTCACGATCACGCGGTGGTCGACGACAACCAACGCGGCGCGCTGTTGTTCGGCGTTCATGTCGCGTGCCTTGTCTGGATCGCCGCTTCGGTGCCAGCGTCGTTGGCCGGTTTTCGCGGACAGCGCCCAGATCGTGTGGTGGCCACTTGGTGAGGTGTCGACGACGAAGACCGAGCCGGTCGCCGGGTCGTATGCCGGGCTGCCGGTGATGCCGATCGGATCGATGTCGCCGCACGGCTGGCTGGACCCAGGCTCAGGTATGGCGAGCTTCTGCTCCCAGAGCACCTTGCCGGTGCGCGGGTCGAGGCCGTAGACCGCGTTGTGCTCGGTTGCGGTGATCAGCACGCCGTCGCCGATCACCGGTTCGCTCCACACCGGTCCGTCGAGCTTTCGCGACCACGCCTGATGCAGCGGCAGCTTCACGCCGCCGTTGGCGACGCCGCTCTTGCTGACGGTGTTGTGGAAGTTCGGCCAGTCGGTGAAATGCGTCGCCGGTCCAGGGCTCGAAGCAGCGCTGCCCGCGCTCCTGGCACCAGCTGCCGTGCTCGTCCCTGCGCAGGCAGTCGTGACGGCCAGGGGGACGGCGAGCAAGATCCCGATTCGACGCATGGGGGAAGTCTGCCCCCGCAATCGGTGATCTCACCCTGGGCGACAATGAAGACATGGCAGACGAGCGGTCGCCCGGCAAGCGGGCGAAGGATCTCAACGAGGTCATCAGCTACACGATGTGGTCGGTATTCAAGGTGAGCGACCGGCTCCCGGTAGATGGCCGTGACGCGGTCGCCGCGGATCTGGAAACACTCTTCGACCAGCTCGACGAAAAGGGAATCGTCACCCGCGGCCTCTACGACGTCAGCGGGTTCCGAGCTGATGCCGACCTGATGATCTGGTGGGTCGCGCCGACCTCGGATGACCTGCAGGAGGCGTGGTCGCGCTTCCGCGGCAGCGCTCTGGGCCGCTCGTGTGAGCCGGTGTGGTCGGCCATGGCGCTGCATCGCCCGGCCGAGTTCAACAAGAGCCACGTCCCGGCGTACCTCGCCGGTGAGGAGCCCAAGCGCTACGTCAGCGTCTACCCGTTCAACCGTGACTACGAGTGGTACCTGCTGCCCGAGGAGGAGCGGCGCTTCATGCTCGCCGAGCACGGCAAGCTGGCGCGGGAGTACGCCGACGTTCGTGCCAACACGGTGGCGTCGTTCGCGCTCGGCGACTACGAGTGGGTGCTGGCCTTCGAAGCCGACGAGATGCACCGCATCGTCGACCTGATGCGAGAGCTCCGCGCGGCTACCGCCCGCCGCCACACCCGGCTGGAGATCCCGTTCTACCCAGGCTGCAGGAAGTCAGCGAGCGAGCTGGTAGCCGCCCTCCCGTAGGTCACTGCCTCGTCGAGGTCGACGATCTTCGCCTTACGAGGGCCCCTATTCCGCAATGTGCGTCGACCTCGGCGGGACGGGGTTAGTCCTTGGCGGGACGCGGTTAGTCCTTGGCGGGGTCGAAGCTGAGGCTGAGCGAGTTCATGCAGTAGCGCTCGCCTGTCGGGGTCTGCGGTGCATCGTCGAAGACGTGCCCGAGGTGCGAGCCGCACTTCTTGCAGCGGACCTCGGTCCGCTTCATGCCATGAGTGCTGTCATCGACCAACTCGACGGCGTCGGAGTTCATCGGGTCGTAGAAGGATGGCCATCCGCTGCCCGACTCGAACTTCGTGTCGCTCTGGAACAGCTCGTTGCCACACGCCCGGCAGCGGAAGATCCCGGTACGGTGCTCGTGCAACAGCGGTCCTGTGCCCGCCCGCTCCGTTCCCGCCTTGCGGAGTACGGCGTACTCCTCGGGTGAAAGCTCGGCGCGCCACTCTTCGTCCGTCTTCTCGACCTCGTGTGCCATGCCTCGATGCTGCCACGTCGACCTGAAGCCGGATAGGTTCCGGCCATGGCTTCCCCGTTCGTTGAGGTCGAGGTCGAGGGCCGCACGGTCAAGGTGACGAACCCGGACCGGGTGTACTTCCCGGCGATCGGCGCGACGAAGCTCGACGTCGTCAACTACTACCTCTCGGTCGGCGAGGGGATCGTCCGTGCGCTGTATGAGCGACCGTGCATGCTGCACCGCTATCCCGAGGGCGTGCAGGGCGTCGAGGACGAGAAGATCTACCAGAAGCGAATCCCCAAAGGCGCCCCTGACTGGGTGCAGACCGCCGAAGTGTCATTTCCTTCCGGCCGCACCGCCGACGAGCTTTGTGTAACCGAGCTCGGGGCGATTGCTTGGGCGGTCCAGATGTCGACAGTCGAGTTCCATCCGTGGCACACGCGTTGTGCCGCGGTCGAGAAGCCCGACGAGCTCAGAGTCGATCTCGACCCGCAGCCGGGTACGGACTTCGCGGATGCCAAGAAGGTCGCAGGCCTGGTCCACGAGGTGCTGAACGATCTCGGTGCCGTCGGCTGGCCGAAGACCTCCGGCAACCGCGGCGTGCACATCTACGTGCGGATCAAGCCTGACTACGGCTTCCGGGAGGTACGACGCGCAGCACTCGCGTTTGCCCGCGAGGTCGAACGTCGCGCGCCCGATCAGGTGACGACGGCCTGGTGGAAGGAAGAGCGCGGCGAGCGGATCTTCGTGGACTTCAACCAGAACGCGAAGGATCGCACGATTGCCGCGGCGTACTCGTTGCGTGGGTTCGCGCATGCGCCGGCGTCGGCTCCTGTCACCTGGGCCGAGCTCCCCGACGTCGAAACGCAGGACTTCGACATCAACACGTTGCCGAAGCGGTTCGCCGAGATCGGTGACGTGCATGCCGGGATCGACGACGCCGTGTTCGGCATCGAGCCGCTGCTCGAGTGGGCCGACCGAGACGAGGCCGACCACGGTCTGGGGGACGCGCCGTACCCACCGAACTACCCGAAGATGCCCGGCGAGCCGCCACGCGTGCAGCCCAGCAAGATGAACGCCGCCAACTGGGAGTCGGACGCTCAGTAGACCTTGGCTGGGCGGGGTTGGTGTACCACATGAACTTGACGGTGACGGCCCTTCCCTATCGCGCCGGCCGGTGCGTTCAGTGAGCGGTGTAGCTGCCCGGGCACTCGGTGAAGGACGCGGGCCGCGCCTGCGCCGCGGTGGCGCCGAGCGCGACGCCGAAGGTTGAATCGGCAGTCACCGTCGGGAGTCCCGCGGCGGGCTTGGTCTTGACGCTTGTCGAGCTCATCTGTATCCCCATGGCGTACGGCAAGGGCCCGATTCCCCCGTACGGCGAATCCACCGACGTTGCGGCGAGGCGCGCAAAGGATGGCCAACACGGCGAAATGGGCGAGGACGCACTCGCCGGGTCGGGCCTCCGGGGGGAGGGGCCCGACGAGCCGGATCGGTAGCCACACCGACGAGTGCGTCCTGCTGTTAGTACCTAATCGTCGGAACCTGAAAGCGGCCTTAAGGACAGTTGGCAGTTACGCGCCGAATACTTCCTCGATCGCACACTTGAGCGGCCGCTCGAGCTGCTCGAACGTGCAGGAGCGGGGATCGCGGTCGGTTCGCCAGTGACGGAACTGCGCCGTGTGACGAAACCTGTGGCCTTCCATCTGGTCGTACGCGACCTCGACGACCCATTCCGGTCGCAGTGGCTCGAAGGTCATGTCCTTGCCGGAGTTCCAACGGTTGGGCGTGCCGCCGGGTCCCCATTCGTTGCCGATCCACGGGTGGTCGACCTGAGCGTTCTCGCGTAGCGGGGCGAGCTCCTCGACCAGCTCGGCGCGTCGTTTCATCGGGAACGACGCCGCGACGCCGATGTGGCGCAGCTGGTCTCCGTCGTACAGGCCGAGGATCAATGACCCGACGATCGGGCCGCTCTTGTGCCAGCGGAAGCCGGCGAGCACACAGTCGGCGGTTCGGGCGTGTTTGATCTTGAACATCACCCGCTTGTCGGGCTGGTAGGTCAGTCCGAGGCCCTTCGCGATGACGCCGTCGAGTCCGGCGCCCTCGAAGTCGGTGAACCAGCGCAGTGCCTGAGCAGGGTCGCGGGTCGCGGGTGTGAGATGCACGTCCGCGGTCGGCTTGATCGCCTTCTCCAGCAATGCTCGACGGTCCGCGAATGGCAGATCCATCAGCGACTCGTCACCGAGGGCGAGCAGGTCGAACGCGATGAAGTGTGCCGGCGTCTCAGCCGCTAGCTTGCGGATGCGTGACTCTGCGGGATGGATCCGTTGCTGGAGCGTCTCGAACTCGAGCCGGCCATTGGTCGGTACGGCGATCTCGCCGTCGACGACGCACCTGTCCGGAAGCGCCGCCTTCACCGCCCCGACGACCTCGGGGAAGTACCGGGTCATCGGCTTCTCGTTGCGTGAGCCGATCACCACGTCGTCGCCGTCGCGAAAGATGATCGAGCGAAAGCCGTCCCACTTGGGCTCGTAGAGGAACTCGCCCTCAGGGACCTCAGGCACCGCTTTCGCAAGCATCGGAGACACGGGCGGCATGACGGGCAGCTTCACACTGCCGATTCCACCACTTGTGAGTCGGCAACCGCGGCTGTGTGCGGCGGCGGACTCACAACCTCAGAACGCAGCCACGCCGTCCGGAGTGCCCCAGCCGGTTGGGCCGTCCCAGCCGGCGCCGGCAGCACACCACTGGCTGGTCGGGCACGTGCCGTTGCTGCCACTCGTGACGTCCCAGAGATTCGAGGCGGTCTCGTGGGTCCATAGAAATGACCCGTCGTCGACGTCAGTGGTGTTGCCGGCCAGTGCGAAGGTCGAGGCGATGATCGGCGAAGAGGCGCTGGTGCCGCCGAACGTGAGCCAGCCGACTGCGGACTCATACGGCGTGCTGTCGTAGACCGCGACGCCGGTCGCCGGATCCGCAACCGCTGAGACATCGGCGATCGCGCGTCCCGGACAGTCGGTGGTGACGGCCGACTGCCAGGTCGTGGCGTTCAACGACGAGCAGCCACTGCCACTGTCGGCCCACGCGGTCTCGGTGAAGCCGCGGCTCGAGGTCGAACGGCGCAGCGTCGTCCCGCCTACGGCGGTCACCCACTTGCTGCTCGCCGGATAGGAGGTTCCGTAGCCGTTGTCGCCGGCTGACGCCGTCACGGCAACACCGGCGTGGTGGTAATAGCGGCCGTACGTCGAGTCCTTGGCATCCGCTCCGCCGTAGCTGTTGCTCACCGCGTCCGCGCCGTTGGCAACGGCGGTCTTGACGGCGGTACCGAGGTTGGCCATCGAGGCACTGTCCGCCTCGACCAGCAGGATCGAGCACCGCGGGCAGACGGCGCTGGTCATGTCGAGATCGAGGCTGACTTCCTCGGCCCAACCCGGGTCGGCATCGGGGTAGTCGTTGCCACCGCGTTCGTCGACCTTCCTAAAGCAGCCATTCGCGGTCGTACAAACCGGAAGGTGGAACTGCGCGCGGTAGACGCCCAGGTCCGCCTCAGCGGTCGGGTCGTCGTAGGCGTCGACGATCGCCACTGTCTCACCGGTGCCGTTCGTCGATGACGGCAGGACGTAGGCGGACTGGAGGTCGCTCGGTCCGTAGCCGTTCGGACTGGTCGCATGATGTACCCGACCACTCGTCAGGTGGTCGACGCGGATCGCGAAGCAGCGCGCCCGAGCGGTCCCGGCGTGCTTGCAGACAACCTCGTCATGCGTCGTCGTCGGCGTCGATGCGCTGGCGGAGAGAGCGACCGGCGCTGCGGCGATAGCGACGGCAAGGCTCATCGTCGCGATGGTCAGGGTGCGGATTGATGGCATGCGGCACAGGGTCACCGCGTGCTCGCGGCGTTGTCAGCGACGAATCGTCAGCCTGTGGAAAGGCCTCGCGCGTTCGTCTCGCCGTACGTGTCCCGCACGCCGCCAGCTGGGATGACCACGTGCTGTCCAGGACGCACCGAGACGCGTACGCCCCACGTCCGTCCGTCGAGCTGATGCGCGTGCATGGTGCGGACTATGCCGCCGTTGCGATCGACGACCTCGACCAGCGCACTCGCGAGACGTCCGCGCGTGGCCCAGGGCATGAAGCTGCACGTCTCGCAGATCACGCTGGTGTTCGGCTTGCCGGTTCCGCCGCCGTTGTCCTTGTAGAAGCTCTTCAGAGCAGCCGGCACGTGAATCGGCAGTCGCGGGTATCGGATCGGCGCGACAGTGAACGACGCCTGCTTCCCGCTGATGTGCAGTCCGCTGACCTTGATACCGCGCCACGGCATGATCCGGAATACCCGAGAGTCGAGGTGGTAGGCGTGCATCTTGCCGCCGGTGTGAATGTCGCCGTTGATGACGTATCGGTATTGCCCGTTCGGAACCTGGCCGCCGGGTACGTCGGCGCGGGGGAAGGAGTCGAACGCCTCCATCGAGGCCGTCCAGGTCCAGCGTTGCCGGCCGGTCAGCTCGGTCAGCGCCGCAGTCGTGAGCGCCGCGCGCTGGTTGAGAACGACCTGGATCTGACCGCTCTGGTTGGCGTAGGGCTTCCACGCGCCGTCGACCTTGCGCTGCACGGTGACCGTCGGGTCGTCGGTCCAGTTGTCGCCGCCGACCCACGTCACGGTCGCGTCGTCGAAGCGCGACAGGTTCTTGGGCTGTGTGATGACCTTCGCCGGGCCCACGCTGTTCGGGACGCGGGCGTTCCAGAGGTTGTATTCGGCAGACGTGAGCTGCCCGAGGACGGTGGCTTCGGCTGACTGCCGGGCCTCGTCGAGCGTCGCGATCGGGTCGGTGACCTGGGTCGGCACCGGCGTACCGCACATGAGGTGTGCCGCCATGCCGAGCAGGTTCGTGACGTAGTAGTCGGCGCTGTGCGGGCCGTACGCCGTGAGCGCCTTGCGGTAGGAGTCGCGCGCTTCGTACTCGCGGTAGGAGACGGTGTAGCCGTTGTAGTCGCCGGTATGACCGAGGGCGACCGACAGTTGGTAGCCCGGGCAGTTCTTGTACTGGCCCGCGCCAAGCTCGGTGTGGGTGAAGTTGCCCTTGATCGCCGAGTTCGTCAGCGGCTCGGAGTCGGCCTTGGTGAGGTAGCTCAAGGTGTTCCAGCCGGCGCCGTCGTTGTTGATCTCGGCTTCCATGTGCGCGTACGCCGCGTCGGGCACAGTGAGTCGCGCGACGCCTAGCGGGTCACGGGGGTCCGGACACGAGTAGTCGGACTTGCTGGCCTGATAGCAGGCGCGCACCGGCCTGCTCGGCATGCCGTTGTCGTAGCCGACCGGCCAACCCTCATCTACGTCGGCCTGGTTGCCGTAGTCGAAGCCGACCCATTCGTTGCCGGTCTTGCGGTCGGTGCGAGTCTCGAAGTCGCGGGTCAGGTCGGCTTGGGGCTCACAGGCACATGAGCCGAGCAGGATCCCGCCGATCCGTACTGCCTGCAGCTTGATCCGCAGGTTCTCCTCCACGAGCAGCGCCGAGGGCGCGTCGTAGTTGTCAGGGATCGGCAGGCCGGCCGCCTTCAGCTGATCGAACAGCTTGGGGGACAGCGGAAGCGTCGGCACGCCGACGTCAGTCAGCCGCTCGCAGTCGGGCAGGCCCGCAACGGGTAGGCCGACGTTGCCGCTCAGAGTCACCGTGCTGCGACAGTTGCTCACCGACGGGTACGGGTGCGAGAGCGGCCCGGCGTACCAGCGGGTGAGCATCTCCACCGTGGGGTTGGACTGGTACGGCGCGTCCACTGTGATCCCGTTGTGCGCGCCGCCGATCGCGCGCCAAGCGGCGACCGCGTGCTCGAAGAGCAGGTGCGTGCCGCGAACGGCTTGCGCGAATCCCATATGGCCGTAGATCTCGTAGACCTTCTGGCCGTGGTCCTTCAGCGTCGGGACCTCGCCGGCCGGATAGGCGTGCTCGTACGGTCCTTCGGCGGAACCGACGCCGCCCTGGCTGAACACCATCGGCGCATGGGTGGCCTGCGTCATGTAGTGCATGAAGGGCGCCATCCAGTCCTCGCTGATGAGGTCGTACTCATCGAGGGACTCGCCGTGCTCGGCGTAGTCGACCCACGTCGCCAGCGGCGTCGGATGCGACGGATGGGTCATGTCGTCGATGCGCATGACCGTCAGCTCGTGGTCGTTGTCCTGCTGTGGGTAGCCAGTGGGGGAGCCGTCCTCGTTGACGTCCGCGCCGGCGATGTTGCCCTGGAAGCCGGCGAACTGGACGGTCGTCGCACCCAAGCGAGCGGGCCGCAGCGCGGCGTACGCCCTTTCGATGGCTTTCGCCATCTGGCGCGCCTGGTATTCGAACATCCGAAGATCCATGACGTCCTGGAACAGCCAGACCCCCGCAGCCGGAGTCGAGTAGTACGGCGAGGAGTGGTCGTGCAGCGCCGATACGAGGATGTTGTCGTAGGCGACCGGGGTGCCGTTTGCCGTGAGCAGTTGCGCAACCCGACGGGTCAGCATGTCCTGCGCGAGATAGTTGTCGTCGCGGACCAGCGCGATCGGCGCGTCACCCTTGCCGTCCTGCAGCACGATCGCACTGATCGACAGCCGTGAGGCGACGCCGTACGACGAGCGCTTCAGCACCGAGGCGACGTTCGGATCCCACTCGTCCTCGATGTCCTTCACCCCGACCTGGCTGGCGTACTGACCAGCCGAGGCGCCTACGTGCCAGGTTGCGTCGACCATCGCGGCGCCGGCCCGCAGACCGTGCCAGCCGCTCGCGCTCGGCTCGTCGGCCTTGGCCGAGCCCGCAGTCGCGGCAGAGATGCCGACGACAGCGCCGAGAAGCAGCGTCAGGGTGGCGACGACCGCCGTGACTGCTCGTCGCATGCGGCAGGACTTCGCCGCATGACGCGCGAAACCTTTTCGGATGCGACGTAGACCCGCCATTGCCTTGCTCGCTGTCGCCGTGTGCGCCGGCTCGGTCGTTCCAGCAGCCTTCGCGTCCGGCAAGGCCGGTGATCGCCCGGTCCAGCGGGCGATCTACCTCGTCGGAGGAGGTGTCCAGTCGATCAACCCGACGCCTGCGATGCTCGCGAACAAGGACTTCTATCTCGGCGGCTACGGGTTCGGCGACGACAAGATCGCCACCAAGTTCCAGATCCCCGACACGGTCGGCCGCTACGCCAAGGGAATCCTCGGTGACGGCTCGCACAGCCGGGCGATCATGTTCAGCGACCGGCACAACACCATTGCGTTCGCGCAGATCGAGACCCAGGGCTACTTCATCGCCTACAAGCAGGGCCCGTTCGGCATCGAGGACATCCGCAAGGACGCATCGGCCGAGATCGCCGCGCTGGCCGCCACCGACGACGACGCGCCGCCGGTCCCGAGTCCGGCGCAGATCCTGGTCGACTCCGACCACACCCATGGCGGGCCGGACACGGTTGGCGTGTGGGGTGGCGACCCGACGTCCTATCTCGAGGAGGTCCGCGACCGCACGGTGAAGGCGCTCGTCCAGGCCTGGCAGGCGATGCGACCGGCGACCCTGACCTATGGCGTCGCTCATGCCGGCGTAGCGGGCGAGACCAACGAATACCCGCCGAGCGTCGGCGATGACCCGTTGCTCACCAACCAGTTCAGCAACGATGCCCGCAACCAGTCCATGGACGACGAGATCCGGGTGATCCAGGCCCACGACCCGACGACCGGCAAGGTCCTCGACACCTACACCAACTACTCCTCGCACCCGACGGTGCTCGACTCCGACAACACCTACGTGACGGGCGACTACGTCGGGCGCCTCAACGACGCCATGACCAAGGCATTTGGCGGGTTCGCGATGGACCAGGTCGGAACTCTCGGACGCACCCAGCCCAATCGCGCGGAGTGTCTGCGGCCCAATCTGAAGGCGTTCAAGGCCAAGCAGCTGTGTGAGCTCGATGAGTACGCCGGGCGGGTACTGCTCGGCGTCGAGTACGCCATCCGGCATGCGCAGCCAGTGCGCGGCCCCGCCACCGTCGGGCTGTCGAGCTACCTGATCCAGGACGTCATCGACTCCCCGGTACTGCTGGCGATCGAGTACGCCGGATCGCTGGTCGGCGCGCCGGGAGCCCGAGCACTCGGGTACCCGTGGTTCACCGGCAACCTGCTGAGCACTACGACCTTCTCCGGCCACATCGGCGACGTGTTGGTCAGCGGTGGCCCGGGCGAGATGTACCCGCAGATCGTCGCCGAGGTCCGCCGTGACGTTCCGGGCATGCAGGGTTACATCAACATCGGCACGGCCGGTGACTTCCTCGGCTACCTGATCGCACCGCTGTCGGCGTATCCCGAGCCGATTCGGCGCTCCGTGCTGTCCGGGAACCCGCCGCCGTTGGGTGATCCGTCGTGCTCGGTCGCCGGAATCTCCGTCGGCTGTCCGGACCCCATCGGCAACGACAACTTCTTCTTCAACGTCTCCCAGACTCTCGGCATGCGCGTGACGTGCTCGTTGCTGCGCGGCGCCGCCGACACCCGTGGGGTCCCCGAGTCGACGTACTTGAAGAAGGACGGGGCATGCGTGCTGTTTGGCAACGATCTGCTCAACGCGCCGGGCCTGGACACCCAGTTCCCCTCGCCGCCGAACCTGATCAAGACTGAACCCCACATGTGAGCGAATGGCACATGCGTACTGCCGGAGCAATACGCATGTGCCATCCGCTCTAGTAGCTAACGCAGGGCTTCGATTCGGGGTTGCAGCGAGCCCTTGAGCTGTCGGATGTCTGCCAATCTGGCCTCCCAGGTCGCGCCGAGGGTGAGCAGGATCGCGCCGGCAGCGGCCCAGATGATCCAGTGCGGCACCAGTGCAAGGTCGGGCCCCACGACGCGCAGGCCGAGCAGCGTGATGACCCCGGCACCCGCCGCCATCGGGGTGGCAAGTCTCAGCTCCGCGCCGGACGCGACGAGCACGGTTGCGATGACGAGAAGCACCAGCTGACGGGTGCCGTCGTGAGTGGCCATGGCACGGACGAACGTCGGGAACAGCCCCACTGTGAGGCCCGGAACGAGCACGGTCGAGGTCAGGTGGCGGTCGTCAAGCAGTGCTGTGCCTGCCCAGATCAAAGTAAGTGCGGCCGGGGTTGCGACGTACGCCTCCGGGGTCGTCACGCTGTGCAGATCGAGGGTGATCGTGGACGCGATAGTGCCCAGAACCGTCGCCATCCCGAAGGCCGCATCACGAACGAGCGTGTTGTGGCGCGGCCACGCGAACGCGACGACGAGCGCGCTGGCAGCCAGCACGAAGTCGATATCGGCGAAGAGCTGAGGCATCGCAGCGAGCGATACCCACGCGGATCCGGTCGCGACCGCGCCGACCAGCCGGGGACCGACCAGACTTGGCCTCGCCGCCCACAGGCCGACACTCACGGCCGCGACTGCGAGCGCAGACGCGGTGACGTACCAATGCAGCGGTACTCCGGCTGCGTCGGCCAGATGCAGGGTGCGCGCGGCGATCGCATCGACCGCGCAACCCGCGAGGCCGACCGTACCGAGCGCCTCCGAAGTGGCCGGGAGCCGCTTCAGCGTCGCGGCGCCTCCGAGCAGCAGAGTGGTCACGGAGGTCATCAGCACAAGCTGGCCGCCGCCGCCGAGTGACGACCACACGAGGGCGGTGCCGGCGCTGAAGGCGACGATCAGGCAAAGCGCTCCAAGCGCCAGTAGAACCTGCCGTGTCTCGATTCCTGGCCGCATCTTTGACTGCGGCTGATGCGGGCCGTGGGCCCACCGAGGGGCGGGTTGAAGTGGCTGCAGAAGATCGTTTGAGGTCATGCGACAACGGTCCGCTTTTCGCGACCTCGCTACCTGAGCACTTGTACTCAACCTGGCCGAGCGGTCCTACCCCGCGGCCGCCGCGCTACGGGAGCTGTAGCGCACTTCCGCTGGAGGGAAGTTGCCCCTGTCTGCTCTCGGCGTCGTGCAGTCGCTCGACGTGGCTGCGCGAGCGCGCGACCTGGTCGGTGAGCTGGTTGACCGTCACGTTCATCGCCTCGAGAGCGCGCAGCTTGTACGTGTCGATCTGGTCGAGCGCCGAGAACACGTGGTCCCAGGCGCGTTGCAACGACGGCAGGTCTACCCCGGGGCTCGTCGCTTGTTCCTCGACTTGCGCAGCCTGATCACGCAGCAGCACCGAGGTGCCCTCGATCATCGAGCTGGTGACGTCGTGCACGGCTTTGACCTGGTCGCTGACCAGCTTCTGGGTCGTCAGTGCCTGCGCCACAATGACCGCGGTTACGCGCGCGAGTTTCCCGACGACCTCCACCGCCATCGTTGCCGCCTGTTCAGGACCGTTATCAGCGGAACGGGTCGTAGTCCCGCGCTCGACGATGTGCTTGAACGCTCGCGTTTGGGTAGACCAGACGCGAGGGGTGCGCAAATCACCCGAAAGGGATAAGGTCCGGCCCACTGAGCCCTGTTGGGCCGGCCTCTACAGGAGGACTGATGAAAACCCAATCACGACGCGCTCGCGCGATGGCATCCAGTTGCGCGATCGGCTTGGTGGCAACTGTCACCGCTGGGACAGTGGTCCTCTCGAGCACGGCCGCCGTTGCGGCGCCGGCTCACCGTGCCGCCACGAAGGCGGTTAGCGCCATCACCATCGGGCCGATCAGCATCGATCTCACCCCGAACGGTCCGCCGTTGGCCATCTGCCTGACGCTCGCGCCGGTTCTGCCGACGACCTGCATTCCGCTCTGAAGCTGAGCACGTAAGACGAACGGTCATTCCGGCCTCACCGGGATGACCGTTCGTCGTTTCGGCAGGTTTCTAGTAGTGCGACAAGGTGCCGTTTCGGCGTGCCCGATCGACCGCCCAGCGGAAGCACTGCAAAGCGAGTGGCACCAAGACCACGCTGAAGATCGCTAGGACTAGGGCGTCGATGCCGATGGCGTGCAGGTTCGGGTGGGCCACCAGGGAACGGCGTATCGCGTCGAGGCCGTAGCTCATTGGCAGTGCTTCGGCCGCGATCTGCAGCGCCCGAGGCAAGACCGAGATCGGGTACAGCACACCGCCGAGCAGGCTGAACGTCGCCGCCAGCAGGCTGATCACCGGACCGGTCCGCTTGGTGATGATCGTTAGCGACGACGCCGCCAAGCCCATCGCGCTGAACGCAGTAACGGTCAGGATCAGGATCCCTGCCGCCAGTAGCAGATGGCTGCTCGCAATCTTCGCGTGGAACAGAACGCCGCCCGCGGCGAACAAGACGACCAGCTGCAAGGTGGCGAACAGGAACGGCCACATCGCCCCGAAAAGGAGGAGCAGGCGGGGATCGGTCGGCGATGCCAGCAGGGTCTCCAGGGTGCCTTGCTCCTGCTCCTGCTGAAGGCTGGCCGAGAATCCGCCCAGCGCGACCGAGAAATAGCCGAGGATCGCCATTCCCACCAGCACGAAGGTGAAGTAGTCGCTGCCGTAGCGGGTCAGGGATGCCTGGTCGCCGGGTACCAGGTGGCTGAGAAACCCGGCTGAGACCAGGGTCGAGAAGCTGCCCCCGAACTGGACCAGAAAGGCCAGCCGGTAGCTGCGTTCGATCCGGAAGTCACGGCGTACGAAGGCGGCGAGCAGTCGTCGGCGGGAGACGACGTACCGGGGCTGCAGCTCGGAAGGTGACGAGGCCGATGCGATGGCGACCAAGATCTCAGACCAACTGGGCGAGCGCGCGGTGTGGGCGAGCTTCCGAGGCGGGCGATACCTGGCCGTTGATCTGACCCTCGCGAAGGGCGCTGACCTCGTCGCAGCAGCTGGCGGCTTCCTCGAGGTCGTGAGTCGACATCACGGTGGTGACGCCGCGCTCGCGCTGGATCGCGCGAAGGACCCCGTGAAAATCGGCCGTGGCGGTCGGGTCCAGGCTGCGGGTCGGCTCGTCGAGCAGCAGCAGATGTGGTTCGTGCAGGAGTGCGCGGGCCAGGCCGAGTCGCCGACACATCCCCTGGGAGAAGCCGGACACCGGCCGGTCCGCATTGTCGGCCAGCCCCACCAGATCAAGAACCGACTCGATGGCGGAGGCCGGAGCCGGGATGCCGTAAAGGGCCGCCGCGAACTCGAGATTCTGGCGTGGCGAGAGCCGCCAATACAGGCTGCGCTCTTCTCCCGTGCTCAGTCCGATGAGCCGGCGGACCGCCGATGCGTCGGCTACAACGTCGTGGCCGGCCACGGTGACCGTCCCGCTGTCGGGCAGGACCAGCGTCGCCACGATCCGCAGGAATGTGCTCTTTCCGGATCCGTTGGCGCCGATGATTCCGTGGATCGAACCTCGGCGGATCGTCAGGTCGACGCCCCGTAGCGCGTCCACCTGACGACCGGGTCGACCGGGAAGCCAGCCGCGGACGGTGAAGCTCTTCACCAGATTCGCTGCGACCAGCACCGGAGCCGTCGTCACGACCGTCAAGTTATGCTCCCGGCGCGATGGGTGACGGATACTCCGCGTGGCGGGTAGGTGTCCGCGCAGCCGTGTTGGTGGGGTCGGCGCGCCTCCTGCTCGCGCGGCGTGGCCCATCGGAGGTGCTGCGGCGCCTTGCCGGTGATGCTGCCTCCCGGGGCACCGCCCAGAGCGTCGACGAGGGTCGTGCGCTGATCGCGGTTCGCCGGGCAGGACGGGTCTTTCGCGCTGATTGCCTGCCCCAGGCGATCGCCTTGGCGTGCCTGCTGCATCGGGGTGGCGCCACACCAGAACTCGTCCTGGGCTGCCGACGCTACGGACCCAATCAGTGGGGCGCGCATGCATGGGTAGATGTCGACGGACACACGCTGGACCCCGTGGAGCAGCCTGACCACGCGCCTCTCGCGCGACTAAGCGCGACGACGAAGTGGGAGGTCGGACCGGCGATCAAGTAATCGGCCGGGACGGCCTCTCGAGGTCAGAGTTTGAGGCTGAGGACGAGGCCGTTGTTGAGCCGGCCAGCAGTCCATTCCTGGATCGTGCCGTACTCGAAAAGCGTGGGCGCCTCGTACGCGTCCTCGGCTTCGACTGGCCGATCCGTCTGCTCACTGTGCACGATCGCTCCTAAGGTTCCCGCGTGGATCCCACCGCTTTGTGCAACTTGATGATGTTAACCACCAAAATCGACGGATGTATAGCGCCAAAAGTTCGTGACCGAGCACATCGTCGGCGTTTATCGTGTCTGGCGTGCAGCGACCTGCCGCCGAACCCGATGTGCTCTGCCACGAAGAAGCTGGCGAGGCATTCCTGCTCCACGTCCCGTCAGGGCGCTATTTCGGGCTCAATCCGACCGGTCTGATCGTGTGGAAGGCCTTGTCGGCAGGCGAAGACCCGCTCCTCGCCGTACGGGAGCGATGGCCTGGTACGTCGGAGGACGTCTGTCGAACCGATGTCGACAACCTCCTGGCGGCGCTGGCCCACGCCGGACTCACCCGGTCGCCGGAAGCCGCCGGCGGTCGATGACCCAACGTGGCGAACCGCTTTGGCCGGGCTGCCACGGGGTTCGGGTTCACTCGGAGCACGACCTTGGTCTCGGTTACTGCCGCGGTGAGCCACTGGCCGAGGTGACGCTCGAGATCGGTCCGGTCGCGCGGAGCGCAGGCCGCCGGGTGTGGTCCGTGGCGCCGGAGCACCCCGACCGCGGCGCGCTGTCCGGCGTCGATGCCTCGCTCTATCGCGATCCCGACGGGCGACTGACACTGCAGGCGGGGGACGACGCCCGTCTGACGGTCTCCGCCGACCGGCGCCGGATCCTGATGCGGCCGCCGCTGGATGCCGTGCAACTGCAGCTCGTCGCATCGATCGCCCTGCCGCTCGCGGTGGCTGATCGGTCCTTGCTGGTCCTCCACGCGGCCGCGGTCGCGACCCAAGGGCGGGCCGTGATCATCGCGGGTGTGCGCGGCGCCGGGAAGTCCAGCTCGCTGGTCGGGCTCACCGACGCGGGCTGGTCCCCGGTCAGTGAGGACGTCTGCGTGCTCGAACAAGTCTCTGGTGGCGTATGGGTCTGGCCTGGGCCGCCCTGGGTCCGCCGCCACGACGGCGAGCCGGGGCCGGTCGGATCGGCCAAGCTGTTTGCCGGCGGCGGGAAGTCGGCGTGGGACATCACAGCAAGGCGACCGATCGAGCCGGTGCCGGTGGAGCGACTTGTGGTCCTCGAGCCGCCTGACGGGTCGGCTCCGCGGTGGCAGCCGGTTGACCGGCCGGTTGTCGTCGAGGTGCTGGCCGAACACGCGGTGTGGCTCGGGGACCAAGCCGAGCGGGGCCGAGGGCTGTTCAGTCCACTCCTGCAGCTGACCGGTCAGGTCCCGGTGGCTCAGCTGCGGCTGCCCTCGTCCGCGGATTGGCTCGAGGTGCTCGCCGTCGAACTCCGGCGGGGCGTGGCCTCGTCCGACACTTCCTAGTCGCAGCGTCGAGCGACTCGGCTTGACATCAACCATCTACGCGCGGCTTTCCAGACCATGCCGGCGCTTGCCGCCGGAGCCTGTCGCGGCCCGCGGCCCAGCGCCTCGGCCGACGCGCGGCGCACCATGAGGCGTCGGTCGTCGATGAGCGCATAGCTCAGCCGGTGGCGCGTTCCCTCATCCCAAAGTTGCAGCGGCCATTCAGCGGCGAGGACCGGTGCGAGCGCGGACTGTCGGGCGCGACTGCCGCTGATCTCCCGGAGATGGACAGGGGAGACGCCTCCCAGGCGGGCTGCGTGCGTGAGCGCCACGGCCATCGCGGTGCGGGCTTGCGCGTCAGTCGACAAGGCCTCGATGCGGTCCCAGTCGACAGGCTGCCCCGCGCACTCGGCGTCGCGGATCACGACGGCGAAATCGACCGACCAGATCAGCCGATCGAAGGTGTGGAACGGCTTGGCCGCATGGGTGACCAGCGCGACCAGTTCGGTCTCGGCGGGAAGTCCGAAGGCGGGCTGTCCAAACACTGTGATCGGGGTACGCGCCCGCCACAGGTCGGCGGCGGTGAAGCGGAAAGCCCGCTGGCTCGGCAGGTCCAGCGCCTCGTGAAGCTCGACTGGTAGCCCGGGCAGCGCCGGATGCGTCATTGCCACGTCGTAGTGCTCGCGGTCCTGTTCGACGATCCGCCAGCCGTGCTGCTCGAGCAGCCGGATCGCGGCGGAGCGCTGGCCGTCGGGGAACAGCAGGTCGATGTCGTCCATGGGCCGGTCGCCCGCAGCCGGATAGCGGGCCGCGAGGCTCGCTCCCTTCCACACAAGAGGCTGGAGACCGGCCGCGCTCAGTGGTGCGAGCAGCTCGTCGCCGATCCTCGGTAAAACGAGGTTGGCCTGGGCCGCGCAACGCTGCACGTCGGCCCGGAGCTCACGGGTCCAGACCGCGTCCTCGGCCCATGGCTCGACGACCTGCCACAGCAGCCGCGAGACGCGATGGCAGATCGCGAGGTCAGCCGCCCAGGCCAGGTCGGCGCCTTGCTCGTAGGCCTGCTGGCAGGCCTCGACGTCCGGACCTGGCCGTCGACAGGCTGCCCAGAGCAGCGTCGCTGTCGGAGTAGCGGCTGAACGACTGATGGTGCTGACCAGGCGCAGGGTAGTTCGCCGGGCCGGACTATCCGACCTTTGGTGTTGCCCGTTCGACGATCGCCGCAGTGTCGACGCCGGGCGGCAGCGTGCCGAAGGCGTGCCCCCAGTCGCCCCCGAGCCGGGACGCGCAGAACGCATCGGCTACCGCAGCCGGTGCAAACCGAACGAGCAGCGAGCCCTGCAGGACAAGTGCCATTCGCTCGACGACCCGTCGCGCCCGCACCTCGATGTCGGAGGTGTCGGCGAGCTCCTCTTCGAGCGCTTTCGTGGCCGCGTCGAGGTGACGGTCGGCGCCAGCGGCGAGCGACACTTCGTTGCGGAAGGCTTCCCACGCCTCCGGCGTGCGTGCCATGCCCCGCAGGACGTCGAGGACGTTGACGTTGCCGGAACCTTCCCAGATCGAGTTCAGCGGCGCCTCGCGGTAGATCTGCGCCATCGGGAAGTCCTCGACGAAGCCATTGCCGCCAAAGCACTCGAGCGCCTCTGCTGCGACTGCGGGGCCTCGCTTGCACACCCAGTACTTGCCGACCGCAAGGCCGACCCGCTTGAACGCGCTCTCGTCGTCATCGACCGCGGCGGCGAGCCGGGTCATGAGAGTCGTCGCCGCCTCGGACTCGACCGCCAGGTCGGCGAGCACCATGCGCATCAGCGGCTGGTCGGCGAGGTAGCGGCCGAACGCCTGGCGGTGTCGCGCGTGGTGCGTCGCCTGCGCGACGGACTCGCGCATCAGCGTCGCCGTACCGATCACACAGTCCAGCCGCGTCGAGGTGACCATCTCGATGATCGTGCGAACGCCGGCACCTTCGTCGCCGAGCCGCCAGCCGACGGTGTCGTCGAACTCCGGCTCGCTCGAGGCGTTGGACTTGTTGCCGAGCTTGTCCTTCAGTCGCTGGATCCGGAAGGTGTTGCGCGAGCCGTCCGGCAGGACCCGCGGTACGACGAAGCAGGTCAGCCCGCCTGGCGCCTGGGCGAGGATCAGAAAGATGTCGCACATCGGCGCGGACGTGAACCACTTGTGGCCGGTGATCCGGTAGGTGCCGTCGGGCGCGGGTACGGCGACGGTGCTGTTGGTGCGCACGTCCGAGCCGCCTTGCTTCTCGGTCATGCCCATGCCGGCGAGGCAGCCGGCCTTGGCTGCGGGGGTCCGAAGGCCTGGGTCGTAGGTGCGCGACATCAGCCGCGGCTCCCATTCGGCGGCGAGTGCAGCGTCGGCGCGCAGCGCCGGGACCGCGGCGTGCGTCATCGAGATCGGGCAGCCGTGCCCACCCTCGGTGTGCGACCAGACCGAGAATGCGGCGGCGCGGGCGACGTGCGCACCCGGCTTTGGGTCCGCCCACGAGCTCGAGTGCAGGCCGGCCCCGACGGCCACCGTCATCAGCTCGTGCCAGGCCGGGTGGAACTCCACCTCGTCGATGCGATGTCCATAGCGGTCGTGGGTGACCAGCTTCGGAGGATTGACGTTCGCGAGCCTTCCCCATTCCTGGGCTTCGGCACCCCCGGCGCGACGACCGAGGTCACCGAGTGACTCGAGCGCCCAGCCGGCCTCGTGCCGCTGGACGCCCTCGACGAGAGCGACGTCGGTGTTGAAGACGTCGTAGTCGGTGAGCGGCGGTGGCTGGTTCGTGACCAGGTGGGTATCGGTCATGCGCACAAGTGAAGCAGGGATCAGCCGTACCTTTTCGGGATGGCGACCGTCCGCGAGCTCGCCACGTCCACCGTCAAACGCGCCTGGCACGACCGCGTCCTCGGGCTCGCCGCGGAAGCCGGCTTCTGGCAGCTGCTCTCCCTTCCGTCGTTGATCCTCGCCGTGCTCGGCGTGATCGGGTACTTCCACGGGATCCTCGGCACCGACAACCTCAACGACCTGCAGAACTCGATCGAGAAGGACCTCACCCACGTCATCGTGCCGAGTGCGGTGCACTCGACGATCGCGCCGGCGCTGCACCGCATCCTGTTCGGCGGTCGCGCGGATGTCGTGTCGATCAGCTTCGTCGTCTCGCTCTGGACCGGATCCTCAGCGATGGCGACCTACGTGAACACGATCACCATCGCCTACGGCCTGCGGACCCATCGGGGCGCGGTGAGAAGCCGGCTGCTCGCGTTGCGGATGTACCTGACGTTCGTGCTCGGCTTGATCGTGCTGCTCCCGGCTCTCGTGCTCGGCCCCTCCCGGCTCGAGTCCGCCTTCCCGCATCGACTACACCGCGTGGTGCACGAGTTCGTGTCGATCGGCTACTGGCCGGTCCTCATCGTGATGTCCCTGGCACTGATCGCGACGCTCTATCACCAGGCGTTGCCGGTCCGGACTCAATGGCGTCGAGCACTTCCGGGAGCGTTGCTCGCGGTGTTGTTCTGGGTGGTCGGATCGTCGTTGCTGCGTGCCTGGCTCGACTGGGCGTTCCGCAAGACCGCCACCTACGGACCGCTGTCCGCGCCTGTCGCCGTACTTCTGTTCCTCTACCTCACGGCGCTTGCGATCCTGCTTGGCGCGGAGCTCAACGCGGAGATCGACCGGCTCTGGCCCCGCCCCGAGACCGCAGAGGCAAGAGACGAGCCCTAGGCTCTATCACCAAGGGTTCGACCGAGGAGGACGCATGGCCGGCGGGTCCGGTGGGCACGACGCATCGCTCGCGATCTGGATCGCGGTGTACGTCGCTATCGCAGGCACGATTGTCGGCGGCATTGCGCTGATCTACTGGAACTGGCCGATGTTCTGGGTCGGCATCGCGCTCTTCGTGGGGGGCTGCGTCGGCGGCTACTTCGCCGGGATCATGGAGGCCGTCTCCGAGTTCGGCCCCGCTCCCGAACCCAAGTCCTGACCTCAGCGCTTGCGCTTCGCGCTCGCAGCAGTCCTGACGCTCTTCGGGGCAGTCGCGTGCTCATCGGCCGGTAGCTCGCCGCCGTCCATCGAGCCTGATACGCCATCGACTTCAGGCGCTTCGGGGCTCACGCAGCTTGCGTTTCAGCTCGCGGGCGAGGACCGCCAGCCGGCCAGGCGCGGGACTTATCTCGTCCCGCTGGAGCGGCTGCACCGCGACTGCAGGAACGACGAGCCGAGCGAGATCAAGGCGGTCGTGGAGAGCCTGGTCACGCCGCTGCAGGCGACGGGGACTTTCCGCGCACCACGCGCCGAATCCGCGGCAGTTCTTGCAGCGGACGCCCACGCCGACACGAACTGCTACGAGCTCGCAGCCCAGCTCGGCGCCGAGATCGGCAAGCCGTCCGTGTCGCCGGCTGGCGCTTGGAAGGGGCAGACGACGTACGTTCACTTCGCGCCGGCCGTCACTGCGGATATCGCGCTGGCTGCGATCCGTCATGTCGTGCTGTCCGGCAGCGAGCACCCTGTCTATACGTTGACCGCGGACGAGTGCCAGCAGGTGGTCTACCTCGGCTCAGAGCTCGCCAAGGTCACCGGAAGCTCGTCGCTGGGTGCCTTTGTCGAGCTGTCGTCGGGTGCCGGTGTAGCGCACACGCCGTACGACGCAAACCGCGTCGACACCGCGCGAATCACCGTGCTCGGCGCGATCGGCGGCGAGCCCTGTACCTGATCGCACGTGATTTTGCGGTTACTCGCGTGAGTTCTGGCGATGACTCCTGCAAGCCGATCAGGAGGTCGTCATGTTGCTCATACTCGCCTTGGTGTTGCTGGTCCTCTTTGGAGGACTCGGATTTGTGGCGCACATTCTGTGGCTCGGGCTCATCCTCGCCCTGATCATCGGGATTGCTCATGCGTTCACGCGTCATGCCTGACAGCCAGTTCAAGATGGCGGACGGCCCGACCGATCCGCACAGCCTGCCCAGCCCAAGTGTCGCCGAGGCCAACCAGGCCCGGAAGGCGCAGTACATCCCTGGCTGGGCGCTCGGCGGCATCGCCGCGGTGATCGTGGCGGTCGTACTGCTCGCGGTCCTGCGCTAGCGGCGACTCGACGCGTGGGCCTGGTTACGCTCGGCAGGTGATCCGGGGCAGCGCAGCGCGTCATCGCGTCGCGAACAACGCTGCGCGGCACTGGCCGACGATCCAGCGGCTCACCCCACGGCGCCCGCTCCCGATGCCCACGCGTACTGGGCTGATCTGGATGGACCTCGGCGATTCGGTCGAGTCGCTGCGGCGGCTGCTGTGGGTCTACGAGCCGATGAAGTTCCGCAACATCGCGCGTTTCCTGCCGCAGGGTGGGGGCTTCGTCGATGTCGGCGCGAATCTCGGCGACTTCTCGATCTGGGCGGCGAAGCAGGGCGGTCCAGCAACTCGCGTCCTAGCTGTGGAAGCCGACCCCGACAACGTCCCGCAGTTGCGTCGTAACCTCCGCCTGCACAAGCTCGACGATGTGGTCGAGCTCGCGCCAGTCGCCGCGGCTGCCGAGACCGGGACGATCGAGCTGCACCAGGGGCATCAGTCCGGGACGAGCACGATCGCGCCGAGCGAGGTGCACGCGCTCGAACACATGAAGCCCCGCGGCACCGTTTCGATCCCTGCCCGGACACTCGACGACCTCGTCGACTCCTCGGCGCTCGAGCGAGTCGATGTCGTGAAGATCGACGTCGAGGGCGCAGAGGAGTACGTGCTCGCCGGTGCCCGCAACCTCCTCGCGACGTCCCATCCGATGACCTTCCTGATCGACATCCATTGGGGGGTCAACGTGGCGGGCATCGTTGCTGACCTTGCCGATCACGGCTTCACGACGCGACTCGAGGCCGAACCCGACGTCGTAGTCGAGACTGTCCCGAGAGAAGCGCTCTCGATCGTGTGCATTCGTAGCTAGACCCAGCTGGAGGAGCGCATGTACTGCTCACACTGCGGCACCGTCGCAGCGGACGGGGCGCAGGTCTGTGCCAAGTGCGGCTCAGGTCTCACGGTGACATCGCCGGCGTCGACCGGCTCGGTTCTTACCCAGACGGTCGCCGAGTCACCGGCCCGTACCGGTGCGACCGTGCCCATGGGAGGCACGGCGCAAGCCACCAGCGACCTCAGGGACCGCAGCCTGATCCTTGGCGGGCTCGCCGTGATCGCGGCGATCGTGATCATCGTGCTGCTCGCGGTCCACTACGGCTGAGCCGCGCATCCTCGGCGGCTCGCCGCCGGAGGGACCTTAGAAGCTCCTGCGAGGCCGATGGATCTGTCCTGCGGTCTTACTTGGTGGGCGGTACAGGACTTGAACCTGTGACCTCTTCCGTGTCAGGGAAGCGCGCTACCAGACTGCGCCAACCGCCCGGGTCTTGCCTATCTTGCCTTGCCGAGATGGCTTTCCGGCTGAGGCGGGTGCGGGAATCGAACCCGCGTACAGGGCTTTGCAGGCCCTTGCCTAAGCCACTCGGCCAACCCGCCGGATCCTCCGGCCAACATTCTGCCCGAATGATCGACGGGCGC
>DATAVE010000156.1:0-8057 GCA_036267875.1 Mycobacteriales bacterium | reverse complement strand
GGTGATCGGTGTCCCGTTGAGGGTCGATGCGCAGGTGTCCCCGGGCTGAAGCTGGCGGTTCAGGTCATCGAGGTCGGTGATCACGACGCATTGCGTGGGTTCACCGGCTGTCTCGGGGACGGAGCCGCTCTTCATGGCCATCCGGGCGAGCTCAACCAGGGCATCGGCACGACGGTGCCCGATGTGGCGATCGTCGTCCACCCCGGACGGGCCGGACAGTGAGACGAGCGCGGTGCGGACGGTGGCGGCTTCGACCGGGCCGAGCATCGCTTCCAGGCGGGTCATCCCTTGGAAGGTGTCGGTCATCCGTAGCCAGCGACCTTCGTACTGACGGACCGCGCGTTCTTCCGCGGTCTCATCCAGACACATCCGGTCGGTCAGATCCCGCAACCCGCGTTGCAACGTGCCGGGGTCGGTGACCGTCGCGGCCTTGACCAGCTCCCGCTCCGCGGCATCCCGAGCGTCAGCGTCGAGCCTGGGCAGGAATCGGGTGATCTGTTCGGCGTGCTTGTGGGAGATCTCCCCGGCGCGCATCGCCTCGATCACCGCCGGGCGGGTGACTCCGGCGCGCGCGACTCGCAGTTTGGATTCGGCCTCGCCGGGTGAGAGCAGTTGCTCCTCGACCAGCCAGCCGCGCGTGGACCGGCCGCACTCGGCCGTGGTGGCGTGACGACGGTCGATCACCTGCAAGGCGCTGGCGGTGATCCCGTCCAGGCGCCGCTTGCTGGCAAGGATCCGCTTCGTCCAGTCAAGGACGACGGTGTCGGGAAGGTCTGGCCATTCGATGGCGGCGAGCAGCTCGATCGCTGCTTCGTACCGATCGATCGCCAGGTCCTGTATGCATGCAACCTACGACCCGCCTACGACAGGAACCGGCTCGGACTCGTTGCGAATAAACAAGAAACCCTGTCCACAGAACCAGATTCGATCTTGACAACCAGCAGTCGGAGGCGCCTACACAAACCCGACCCGTCAACGCGTTAATAGAGATGTGGAGCCATCAACGTTCGAGAGCTACGTCGAACAGCGCGGCGCATCGCTCATCCGGCTCGCGTATCTCCTGCTCCACGACCATCACCTCGCGCAGGATCTGACACAAGAGACACTCGCTCGGCTGCATCGCCACTGGACGAAGGTGAGTGCGTACGACGATCCCGACGCCTACGTACGCCGGATCATGGTCAACCAGCTGACGTCATGGCGACGCCGACGGTCGTGGTCCGAGCGAACAGGACCCGAGATCGACCGAGAGGACGCCGCCGACGATCCTGCGATCGCAGGCGTCGAACGCGACGAGATGTGGGAGCGCCTCAAGACGCTCTCACCTCAGCAACGTGCCGTGATCGTCCTGCGGTTTTACGAGGACCTCGACGACGCGACGATCGCCTCACTGCTCGACTGCAGCCAGGCGACCGTGCGTTCTCACGCTTCCAAGGCGCTGGCCAAACTGCGCAGCGCATCCAACCAATCTGACCTAGCCCGAGGAGGCAGCCGTGGCTGACCTGGATCAGGACCTTCGCAACTGCCTGCGCCACCACGCCGATGACGCTCACCCCAAGCCAACGCTTGCCGGTGACGCGAAAGCCAGGAGCCGCCAGCTCACTCGCCGCGCGCACGCAACCGTTGTGCTCGCTCTCATACCAGCGACTGCTGGCGCCACGATCGGCTCGGTCGCTCTCGCCGACGGTGGCTCAGCGGGCCGCGACGCTGCTCACGTGACGACGGGGCGGTCGAGCGAGCCACGATGCACGCGCGAGAAGTGGCCGAATCTGCAGAAGCTCGGCCTCGACACTCAGCTTGCCCGCAAGCCGATCGGAGAGCCGACGTTCATCCGCCGATACTCACGCCAGCATCCGAACATCGCAACGCTGAGGCCGACACGCAACGTGATCGTTGACGACCGCCGGCTCTCGCCGTGGTCCTACGCGATCCAAATCGTCACCAAGCAAGGTGACCAGAGTTGGCAGCTGATGATCGGCGCACCTCCGCACTCCAATCACCACTTCCACAAATCGAACGTCTACAACGCCGTGCAGCACGGCTGCATCGCGGTACGCGAACCCGCGGACTAGACGGTCGCGACCGGAGTAAGCGGCGAGCCGACGGCGCCCGGCAGACGCAGCGGTGGCGCGGTCAGCAGGAAGCGCGACCTGTGGTGTTCCGCGAGCCAGGCGGCAAGGTCGTTGAGGTGCCACATCTCCCCGAGCGGTACGCCGAGGCGGAACAGGCAAAGGTTGTGAATCGGCAGGAACGAGTGCCGCGAGGGATCGGGGTCCTTGCCGAGCAGACCCTCGACGGCGTAGTTGTCGGCCACCAAGGCGGAGATCTTCGAGTCGGCGATCCACTCCAACAACGACGGGTCGCGCGAGTCCAGCCAAGTGCCGGTGCGATGGATCGCCCTCGGATCGGGCTCGCGGTTCCACTCGAGGACTCGGGTGGCGAAGCCGGTGTGGAACAGCAGCATGTCCCCCGGCTCGACGACGACACCGTCAGCGGCCATGACCTCCTGCAATGCGTCGAGGCCGACCGCTCGCCACTCGTCACCGAAGTGCTTGTGCAGATCGACGAGTACGCCGCGGCCCTGCACTCCGTGAGCGGCCATGTGCTCGAGCCCGAGGTGGTGCGCAAACGAGCGATGGCCGCTGCCGTCGCCGCGCGCGTCGTCGGAGGGTCCGACGAGATCGACGCCTGCGCGGTAGCCGTTGTAGTAGACGGCCTCCTCGACCCCATCGCCGTCGGCGTCGAACTCCGCGCCGACATGCGCGAGTGAGTCCCACTGCGTGGAGTACTGCAGCGACAGCGTCACCACGTCGTCAGCCCAGACATCGACGTACCGGGGGTCGCCCCAGTCGGCCATCTCACTCATCCGGACGTTGTAGAAGACGCTCGGCGTGCCATCCATGTCCTCGGTCGGCGCGAGCTTCGGCGGATAGCGCCGCTGGTTCAGCGCGGTCCCGCCCGGGAAGTCCAGCGGCAGGCTCAGCGAGAACGCGATCCCGGCCTCGACCTCGCGTACTCCCTGCAGCACCTTCTCCGGTGTGAGCAGGTTGATCCGTCCGAGCTCGTCGTCGTCACCCCAGTCGCCCCACGTCGAGCCTTCAGGTCGGTGCTGCCAGCGCTTCGCCACAATGCCTCCGAGATTCTTGTAACGATCGGTACAGTAACCCCATGGAGAAGGACTTCATCGTCTCGGCCGATGGACACGTGCTCGAGCCCACCGACCTGTTCAAGACTCGCCTCCCCCAGCATCTGCGCGACCGCGCGGTCTGGGAGGAGGACTTCGAGCTCGACGAGCCATGGGTCGAGGACGGCGCGCGGATCTTCCGCCGGCTGCACACCGCCGGGTACGAAGGCTGGACTGTGTCGCGTTACCGGCAGACCCGCGGCCGGATGCCCGAGGGCGACCCCGAGCACATCCTCGAGGACATGGATCTCGACGGCGTCGACGTCCAGGTGATGCACCCCAACCTGTCGCTGTTCGGCCTCTACTCCGACGACCACGAGCTCTCGATCGCTCACGCGCGGGTCTACAACGACTACATCGTCGAGCGCTTCGCGCCGTATTTCGACCGCATCTGCCCGACCGCGCCGATCCCGCTCAGCGACGTGCCCGACGCCGTCGCCGAGATCGAGCGGGTCGCTGTCGCCGGCTTCCGGGCAATCCTGCTTCCCGCGACCCCGCCGCGCAGCTACTACACGCGCGACCTCGACCCGGTGTGGCAAGCGGCGACGGCTGCCGGGGTGCAAGTGTTCTTCCACACCCAGACCGGCGGCGTCAGCGTGAACGACACCGAAGCAACAACGCTGAAGGTCGTCCTCGAGAACGCTGCCCAGGTCAACCAACCGATGACGGAGAAAGCGGCAGCGAAGCGGATGGTCACCCAGGCCGTCTACAGCACGCTCGCTCCCCAGCAGCTGATCTGCCAGCTCGTCGGCGGCGGCGTACCCGAGCGGTTCCCCGACCTGCACTTCCACCTCATCGAGTTCAACGCGCATTGGCTGTCCTCGCTCGTCGGCGGCATGGACAAGTGCTGGGTTACCGGCATCGGGCAGGACGCCGACTGGTGGCTCGGCAGGTGGGACGACTCCCGGCCGCCGGCCGACCAGCCGGACATGGCGCAGCTGTTCAGACTCAACGAGAAGTGGCCCTACCCCCTCACACCGAGTGAGTACGTACGCAGGCAGTTCCACGTGCAGTTCCAGGACGACCCGGTCGCAATCGCCTGCCGACACATCACCGGACTGTCGACGCTGACCTGGGGCAACGACTATCCGCACGCCGAGGGCACGTTCCGCGGCAGCCAGGAACTGATCAAGCAGCTGTTCGTCGACGTTCCGGACGACGAGCGCAAAGCCATCCTCGGCGGCACCCTCGGCAGCCTGCTCGGCTTCGAAGCGCCGGTGCCGGTCTGAGCGCGATCGGCTGTATTCATAGGCTCCCACTGTGAACGAGCTTCGCTTCGACGGGCGGGTCGCCATCGTGACCGGCGCAGGTAGAGGCATCGGCCGTGCCTACGCGCTGCTGCTCGCTGCGCGCGGCGCCGCTGTTGTCGTCAACGACCTCGGTACGACGATGTCGGGAACGGGCGCCGACGAAGGTCCCGCCCAGACGGTCGTCTCGGAGATCATCGCGGCAGGCGGCACGGCCATGCCCGACGGAAACGACGTCGGGTCGCCGACCAACGCGCTAGCGTTGATCGACACCACGATCGAACACTTCGGTCGCGTCGACATCGTGATCAACAACGCCGGCGTCATCGCCTGGGCGGGCATGCCGGACATCGACGACGACAACTTCGCAAGCCATCTCGCCGTACACCTTGGCGGCTCGTTCCTCACCACCCGTGCCGCCTGGCCGCACTTCGTCGAGCAGGGCTATGGCCGCGTCGTGAACACCACGTCCGCCGGTGTCTTCGGACTGCCGAAGAACACCTCCTACGCCGCGGCGAAGGGCGGCGTCATCGGCCTCACCCGTAGCGCGGCGATCGCCGGCGCGCCGTACGGCATCAAGATCAACGCGATCGCCCCGGCAGCCGCGACCCGCATGGCCGGAAAGGCCGCGGCGGCCACGATCGACACGATGGCACCCGAGCTGGTCGCGCCGATGGCGGCCTACCTTGCACACGAGGACTGCCCCGTCTCGGGCGAGATCTACGCCGCGGGCGCGGGACGCTTTGCCCGCATCCTGCTGGCCACGACCCCGGGCTACGTACAGCCCGGCACGCCGACCATCGAGGACGTCGCCTCGCGCTGGGCGGACATCAACGACGAGCGGGGCTTTGCCGTCCCGGCCGACCTCATGGACTGGTCGGCCGGCTTCCTGTCGCACCTGTCGTCCGGCGATGGACCCGGCAGCGGTGACTGAGCCAGCCGGCAGCGGTCGCGGGGCGAACTGGGATGCCCGTCGGCTCACGATCATCAACACATCGGCAAAGGTGTTCGCCCAGGGCGGCTACCACGGCACCGGCATTGCCGAGCTGTGCGAGGCGAACGAGCTAGGCAAGGGCGCGCTCTACCACTACATCGGCTCCAAGGAGGAGCTGCTCGCCGCGATCACCGATCTGGTGATGGACGAGGTGCTCGCGGGCGTCGATCGAGTCACCGCCTCGGGCGACTCGGCGGTCGACCGACTTCGGCTGCTCGGCCAGGAGTACCTCGGCATCGTGATCCGATACCCCGATCACGTTTGGGTCCTCCTGCACGACTTCCCGGCGTTTACCGGCGAGCGAGCGACCGACTTCCACAAACGACGACATGCGTTCGAGTCGGCCGTCGAGCAGCTGCTCCGCGAGGGCATGGCAGCCGGCGAGCTACGCAAGCTCGACCCCCGACTTGCCGCCCTGTCCTGGCTCGGCATGCACAACCACGCCTACCTCTGGCTGCGGCCGGGAGGGCGCTGGTCGGCCAAGCACGTCGCGGCGGAGTTCGCCGAGATCTTCCTCGACGGCACCTCCAACTAGTAGCAGTCGTATGTTGTCCCGATGACCAATCTGGCGCTGACCGACCTGTTCTCCGTCGCGGGCAAGACCGTGCTCGTCACCGGCGGCTCTCGGGGCATCGGCGAGATGATCGCGGCGGGCTTCCTTGCCAACGGGGCAACCGTCTACATCAGCTCGCGCAAGGCCGAGGTCTGCGACGCGACGGCGGAACGGCTGGCCAAGGACTACGGCGGCACCTGCGTGTCGCTTCCCGCCGACCTGTCGAACCTTGACGGCATCGACGACCTCACGACACGGCTGAAGGCCCAGACCGCGACGCTCGACGTACTGATCAACAATGCTGGCGCGTCGTGGGGCGCCCCGGTCGAGGAGTTCCCAGAGGCCGGCTGGGACAAGGTCATGGACACGAACGTCAAGGGAGTGTTCTTCCTGACCCAGCGACTGCTGCCCCTGCTCGAGTCCGCAGGCACAGCGGAAGACCCGTCGCGGATCGTCAACATCGGATCCGTCGATGGCATCAAGACACCCGCCTTCGACACCTGGTCCTATGGCCCGTCGAAGGCCGCGCTGCACGCGCTCACACGTCAGATGGGCAGTCGCTTCGCGAAGCGGAACATCATCGCCAACGCGATCGCGCCAGGCCCGTTCCCGACCTGGATGCTCTCGACCGGCGTCGGTGGCGGCGGCGACGTCGAGGGTACGGACTGGGACGCGGTCGGCGCCCGCGTACCGCGCGGCCGGGTCGGCACCGCAGAGGACATCGCCGGCCTGGCGATCTTCCTGTGCTCGCGCGCCGGCGCCTTCACCGTCGGTGAGGTCATCACCTGCGACGGCGGGACCGTCGCCTCCTAACCAAACCCGTCACGTTCGAGCCCTACGCAAGTTGCGTTATTCGGGCGCTTACGCAACTTACGTTGGGCTCGACGTTGGTTAGGTCGCGCGGCAGGGCGTCCAGGAACCGCACGTTCTTGGGCCACAATCATGTCTTTGAGTCGGTCGACGATGAAGAGGTAGCTGTCCTCATCACGTACGCCGGTGTCGCCGCTGTGAAACCAGCCGCCCTTGGACAAGTCCGGTTACGACGGTGAGCAACAGCAGCACTGCGGGAAGGGGTCCGTGCTCGTCATCGTCGAGCCAGCTCGCGAGACGTTTCGTCGCCACCACCCGGATTGTGGCCCAGGGACCCGATCATGGGTAATGGCCGACCTCGACACCCGAAGCGTGAGCGCCCGTCTACAACTCGAGGTCGACGAGACGGAACCGGCCGACATCATCCTGCAGCTTGCGGTCGCCGAGGACGAGTCGCTCGCGCTGACGGAGCGCTTCACGGTGATCGGCCCCGACGGCGCGCTCGACGCTCAGGTCGTCGCGATGCCCTACTCGGGCCGCGCCCATCGCTTCACCGCTCGTCCGGGTTCCTACGAGGTCACCTACACCGCGAGCGTGAGCGGACGCGCCGCCCCGGCGCGCGTCACGGACAGCGATGCGATCCTCTTCCTGCGCCCCAGCCGCTATGCCGAGTCCGACCGGCTCGTCGCGACGGCGGCGCGAGAGTTTGCCGGCATCAGCGAACCGCGCGAGCTCGTCGCGGCCGTCACCTCCTGGGTCGGGACCCGACTGACATACCTGCCTGGGAGCAGCCGGCCGACTGACGGCTCGGTCGAGGCACTGCTGTCCCGCGAAGGCGTCTGTCGCGACTACGCCCAGCTGGTCATCGCGCTGCTGCGCGCCCGCGACATCCCAGCCCGGATCGCCGCCGTCTACGCCCCCGGTCTGTCGCCGATGGACTTCCACGCCGTCGCCGAGGTCGCCATCGATGACGAGTGGTACGTCGTGGACGCGACGATGCTCGCTCCCCGACAGTCACTCGTGCGAATCAGCACTGGTCGCGACGCCGCCGACACCGCGTTCCTGTCGACGTACGGCGGGCACGTCACCCTGCTCGACACGCGGGTGTCCGCGGTGGTGGCGGGCAGCCTCCCGGCCGACGACGTCAAGTCGCTGGTACAGCTCGGCTGACTCGATCGCTCACGCAGGGCGGACCGAGCGCGAGGATCAGGTCGAAGACCTCGCCAGGATCCTGCAGCCGGTCGCCGTAGAGCGTCCGAAGCTGACTCA
>DATAVE010000155.1:0-12818 GCA_036267875.1 Mycobacteriales bacterium | reverse complement strand
CGAAGCGTGATCGCGCTGTACGTCCACGCCGACGCGTGCGGCACGGCCGCCGAATCCGGCTCAGCGCTGGTCGCTGTCAGCAGATGGTTGTCCGAGGCGCGGCATGCGACTTCGACGAGCGTGCCGTCCTTCGACATCGACGCAGCCGGTCCGCTCGCGCAGGCGCCCCTCGGTCCGAACAGCTGCCATGCCGTGTGCGGGCTGCGGACCCAGATCCGATCGTCGGGGCCGCGGACGAACACGTACGGCTCCCCGTCGACCGACACCACGGCGGGCGCGGAGGTCGCCTGGCCCCCGATGGACGACCAGCCTCCGGCGCCGTAGAGCACGACGTTTCCATTGGGGCGCACCGTCGCGATGGTGATCTGCGGCCGCAGCTGGATTGGCGGGGACGCGAGCGGTGGACTTCCGCCGGCAGCGTTCCGGGCGGTGATCGTGAAGGTGTACGCCGTCCAGTCGCGCAGCCCGGTGATCGTGGTGGCGGTCCCGCCGACCGTCACGACGCGACCCGAGGGCGAGATCGCGATCTGGTACGACGTCACCGCGCCCGCTGTGCTCGGTTCGGTCCATGCCAGCGTGACCTGGCCGTCGCCGGCCGCCGTGATCAGCTGCGTCGGCTGCGCCGGGACGCCAGACGAGATGCCGGGATCGGTCGTGAACGCGAAGAGCTGCTCGCCGGTGACGACGAAGAGCATCCCGTCGGCGACGACCGGCGCGGTGAAGTACGGATCCTCGGGAAAGTCGCTACCTGTCGCGTAATGCCAGAGGAGCGCGCCCGTCGTCGCATTCGCCGCATAGAGCTCACCCGTCGTCGTCAGCGTGTAGACAACGCCATCCGCGACCGTGGGTGCGCCGTCACCGTCGGCCGATGCCGGCAGCAGGGTCTGCCAGTCGTGGGTGAAGGTGCCGTTCCACTGCGTCTTCAGCGTGAGCGCGTTGAGCTCCGGAGCCTCTTGCGGGACATCGGGGGAGTGGAATCCGGAGTTGTCGCTGGCTGCGTAGTAGAGCGTGTTGTTGGCCGCGGCGGGCTGCATCTGCGGGCTCCACTGCGGCTCCGGATAGCGCCACAACAAAGGACTGTTGGGTGGCAGGTCCGGGTCGTCGTTGCCGTACGAGGGGTACTCGTTGAGCCCGCTGATGACTCGGTCGTCGGTGATCACGACGGGGCCGGGCCAGAAGCCTTCGGCGTTGCCCCCTGTCATGACGGCACCGGTCTTCTCGTAGAAGATGCTGCCGGCATAGAGCAGGCCGTTGTCCGCCGCGAGCTCGGACGAGCCGCCGTTAGGGTTGCTCCAGATCTGGACTCCGGTCGCGGCATCGACGGCGTGCACGGTGTTGGAGTTGGTGCTGACGAAAACCATGCCGTTGTCGTACACGGGCGAGAACTGCACCCACGAGTAGGGCTGGTCGGCGTCGCTGGTGAACGAGTCCTGCCAGACCACGTCGCCGGTGCTGGGGTCGAATGCCGTAAGGCTCTCGCTGCCGCCGATGAAGACGAGCCCGTCGCCGTAGGTTGGGTCGCTGAGTACGCCTTTCAGGCCCGGGATGGTGCTGTCCCAGTTGAGTACGCCGGTCATCCGGTCGTAGGAGCACAAGGCGTAGGCGCAGGCCGCGAAGACCGTGTTGCCGATCACGATTGGGTTGTGGGTGATGTCGCCGGTCGTCGTACTCCACGCCAGGTGCAGTTGCCCGACGTTTGCCGGCGACAGCTCGGTCTCGGCGAGGTTGGTGTTGATCCGGTCGTCGTTGTAGCGGTCGGTCGGCCAGTCGGAGGGTCCCGGTGTGACGGCTGCCGGCTGCGCGGCGGGCGCAGCTGCGGACGCGTCCGCGACGGAAACGAGTGGCAGCGCGATCAGGGCGGCGATCGCCGCGTGCGCGAACCTCGCGCTGACCTTGCCCACGAGCCCTTATGACACTTCGTGTGAGCGTCTCTGTCGATGGTCACTTTGGACCATTTCACACGCAAACCGCGCATTTGCTTGCGCGGCAGCCTCGTCAGGACTTCGCCGGTTCGGGCTTTCCGAGGCCGCTCTGGATGCCGGCACCAGCGAAGATCGCGCCCACCACGATCGCGATGATGGGCAATCGCAGCGAACTCGACGTGCCCTTGTCGCCGTGCACGTGAACCGAGATGGTCTTGCCGATGTCGGAGTCGTTGGCAGAGTTCACCGCCACGTCGTCGTGCAGCTCACCGTCCTCGGTGTAGCTGCCGTAGCAGATCTGGGCGGAGCCTCGCGAGTTGTGGCCCTCGCAGCGGTCGATCGTGACCGCCTCGCGGTGGCCGGTATGCGCGGACACGATGATCTCCAATGCGATGAACAGACATCCGAGAGCGCACAGCAGGAAGACCACGCCGCTCAGACCTAGCCGGGACATGAAGGACTTCATCGCGGCAGGTTCCCACTGTCGAGAGCTAGCCGCGCATTTGCTTGCGGGGCATGCGCGTCGGCATTGGGCCCTTGGGGATCGGTACGTTCGGGCCGCCGAGGGCCTTCATCCGCGCCTCGACCGCGTTTACCTCGGTCTTCTTGAGCTTGCGCGGCAGCTTCGTGAGGTGCTGCTGCAGCTTGCGCATCTGGATCCGACCTTCTCCGTCGCCGACGATCACGTCGTGGATCGGGGTGTCGGGGGCGACGCGGCCGATCCGGCGCTTCTGGTCGGTGATCAGCTGCCGGATCGCTGCGGTCGAGGCACCTTCCCCAACCAGAATCACGCCGGCCCGCGCGATCACCCGGTGCACGAGCTCCTGGTTGCGGGTGAAGCCGACAGCAGGCGTCAGCCGCCAGTCGCCGCGCATCATCTGGATCGCTCCGGCGGCGCCGCCCGCCTGGCCCTCGAGCGTCGAGTGCACGGTGCTGGTGACCCGCCGCCCGAAGATCGACGTACCGGTCAGCAGCGCGCCCACCACCGCGAGGACCGGGAAGATGATGTCCTGCCCGATCAGTACGCCGACGACTACCAGCACCACGAGCACGCCGAGAGCCGGGCCGAAGACGCGCAGTGGCAGCTTCCGGTCGGCCTCGTGGGTCATCTTCCAGGCGCCGCGCATCTGAGCGACGCGACCCTGCGGTGCGCCCTCGGCAGCGGCGGGAGCGTCCTTGCGACGACCGGCGGGCTGCGGGGCGGACTTCTTCGGTTGGCGTGCCATGGCGTGATTCTAGGAAACGACCGACGCGGGGCGGGCAGCGTTCAGTTGCGCTGTGGGCCTAGGACCCACGTTGGCGCGCTAGATCAGCCGTTGACCGCGACCGAGCCGGTGGCAGCCGCGGCCGCGCGCACGCTGGCCTCGGCTGCTGCCCGCTCACGCGAACGCTGGTTGTCCTCGACCATCGCCGACCACGCGTTACGGCGTGCCGTGCTCTGCCCGCCGGACGGCCATACCGCCACGATGAAGCTACGAACCATCTCCCGCATAGCCACCATGCTCCTCGCTGGATGTGACGCATGTGTTGCTTGCGAATGAACTCTAAGCCTTCTGAAGTGTCCTAATCAAGTTAGTTGGCAGGATGGGCTTCCCTGGCCGCCATCGCCTGTTCGTAGAGCCGTCCCGCGCGGTAGGAGGACCGGACCAACGGTCCGCTCAGTACGCCGGCGAAGCCCATCGCCTCAGCCGTCTCGCGCAGCTCGACGAACTCGTCCGGGTGCACCCATCGGGCCACCGCATGGTGGCGCGGTGAGGGCCTTAGATATTGCGTGATCGTGAGGAGATCGCAGCCCGCGTCGTGAAGGTCCTGCAGCGCTACTACGACCTCCTCGCGGGTCTCGCCGAGGCCGAGGATCAGGTTCGACTTGGTGACCAGTCCCGCCGTACGCGCCGCCGTGATGACAGCGAGCGAACGGTCATAGCGGAACGCCGGGCGGATCTGCTTGAAGATCCGCGGCACCGTCTCGAGGTTGTGGGCGAACACCTGCGGCGCCGCATCGAAGACCTGCACGAGCAGCTCGGGCTTGCCGGAGAAGTCGGGAGTGAGGATCTCGACGCCGGTGTCGGGGGAGACTCGGTGGATCTCTCGGATGGTCTCGGCGTAGAGCCAGGCGCCCTCGTCCTCGAGGTCGTCGCGCGCGACACCGGTCACTGTGGCGTAGCGCAGGCCCATCGTCTGGACCGACTCGGCGACCCGGCGCGGCTCGTCGCGGTCGAGCGGCTGCGGCTTGCCGGTATCGATCTGGCAGAAGTCGCAGCGCCGGGTGCAGGCGTCGCCGCCGATGAGGAACGTTGCCTCGCGGTCCTCCCAGCACTCGTAGATGTTGGGGCAACCGGCCTCTTGGCAGACCGTGTGCAGGCCTTCGCGCTTTACGAGCGACCTCAGCGCGGTGTACTCCCGGCCCATCCTCGCCTTGGTCTTGATCCACGGCGGCTTGCGCTCGATCGGAGTTTCAGCGTTGCGCGCCTCGACTCGCAGCAACTTGCGCCCGTCGGGCGCGACCGAGCTCACGAGCTCAGGCTACGCATCACGGCAGGACCGCAACGACGTCGCCGGGAGCCACAGCGCCTGGCTCGATGACTCGCGCGTAGATCCGCGAGACGCCGGGATACAGGTCGTGGGTCATCCGGCGGAAGTCGCCGCCGGTGAACCATTGCGCGTTCTTCGCGCACGGGATCGCGTAGGGGGTGGTCTCGAGCAGCGAGGTGCCGACCCGCATCCGCAAGCCCGGTGAAACCTTCGACCAGTCCAGCCCGGTCACGGTGATGTTCTCGCCGCACGACCCGGGCCCGATCGGGTGACCTTCGTCGGCCAAGGAGTCGATCACCTCCTTCGACCACAGGCAGATCGCCTGCCAAGGCCGCCCGTGGTTGTGGCGGTCGTCCTGCCGGTCTGTTACGAGACCGTTCCAGTCGATCCGGGCCGTCCCGCCGACGGGAAGCTTGGGGACGCCGCCGTGGCTGGAGTTCACCTGAAAGACCAAGCCCTGCTGCGGGGTGGTGTCGCGGTGGCGGATCCGCCCGGCCAGGTCCAGGGCATGCCAGGCGTGATGCAAGTTGTCGCGTTCGTCACCGGCGTCAGGGGCGATCTCGCGGGCGCGCAGCACCGTCACGGCGTAGGGGCGGAGTTCATCGAACAGCGATGGATCGGCGCCTTCGACCAACCATTCCAGCCACATCGGCAAGGCACGCAACGTCCCGTGGACGTCCTCGTCGTTCCACTGCTCGGGGTCGAACCCGCACGCATCGATCGCCGCCACGGTGGGTCAACCCGGCACGACGGCTGGTGATTCCGTGACAGTGCGTTGGAGTTCGGGCTCGACGATGGCAAGTACGTCCGCAACGGTGACGTCGCGTCCGAGCTCTGCCGATAGCGAGGTCACGCCGGCGTCGCGGATGCCGCAGGGCACGATCCGGTCGTACGCCGAAAGGTCGCAGTCGCAGTTGAGCGCGAACCCGTGCATCGTCACCCCGCGAGCGACCCGTACGCCGATGGCCGCGACCTTGCGCTCGGGCCGACCACCCGAGGCCGGCAGCCAGACGCCGCTGCGGCCCTCGACGCGGACGGCGTCGACACCTAGTGAGGAGCAGACCGAGAGCAGCGCGCTCTCCAGCCGCCGGACATGTCCGACCACGTCCATCGGGTCCGGGAGCGCCACGATCGGGTAGCCCGTCAGCTGACCTGGCCCGTGCCACGTGATCTTGCCGCCGCGGTCGGCGTCGATGACGGGTGTCCCGTCAGTAGGCCGTTCCCAGACCTCGGTACGCCGTCCAGCCGTATAGACGCTCGGGTGCTCGAGCAGCAGGCAGGTGTCCTCGATCTCACCCACGACCCGCGCTGCGTGCAGTTCGCGCTGCCACGCCCACGCCGCGTCGTAGTCCACGACACCGGCGCGGATCATCTGCACCCGTTCACGGTATGCCGCCGCGCCGACCCAGAGCGACTGTGGACAGTCCTCGACGCGCACACCCGGATCGCTGCTGAGATGCCGCGCGTGGATCAGCCCTTCACCGTGCCCGGCTACCGGCTGGTCAGCCTGCTCGGTTTCGGCGGCACCGGCGAGGTATGGCGCGGCGTCGAGGACGCGACCGGTCAGCCGGTCGCACTGAAGCGGCTCTGGGAGCCCGCCGGCCCCGAGCTGGTACGCCGCCTCCAGCGAGACGCGATGCTGCTCGAACAGGCCGCGGGCGCGCACACGATCGCTGCGCACGACATCACACTGCTGCCCAACAACGAGGTCGTGCTCGTGCTTGAGTACGCCGCGGCCGGCAGCCTCGCCACCCTGCTCTCGACGAGACCCCAACTGCGCCACCCCGAGGTGGTCACGCTCCTCGGCCCGCTTGCCCGCGCTCTCGCGGCGGCGCATTCACGAGGTCTGCGGCATGGCGACGTCACGCCGAGCAACGTCGTCTTCACCGCCGACGGCCGCCCGAAGCTCACCGACTTCGGGCTCGCGATCGCGACCGGTGAGCGACGGGCCGACGATCCCCTCTATCGCGATCCGGCGCTTTCAGCCGGCGAGGTCCCGGGACCGGCCGCCGATGTCTTCGGTCTGGCCGCGATCGGCTTCGCGGCGCTCACCGGAGTCCCGCCTCGACCTGCCGACGCGACGGGAGGGGTCCCTTCCGTCACCGAGCTCGCGCCGGACGTGCCGCCGGCATTGGCGTCGGCGGTCGATGCGGCGATGTCACCCGATCCCTCGATGCGGCCCGACGCCGCGGCGTTTGCGGCCGCGGTGTTTCGATCGTCCGGCGCCGACCCGATCAGGTTCGCCGACCAGCGCCGTACGACGACAGCGGCAGTGCCCGTCGCGCACCGCCGGGAGCCGTCGCGACGTGCCGCGTTGACCGTCGTGATCTTCGCGGCCGTCGGTCTGTCCGCCTTGACCGGCGCGGGCTGGGTGAAGCTCGGTCAACGGCCTGCCGCAGCCGTCCAGCCGCCTGCGATCACGGCACCATCGCCGACTCCAGCGGTGGACTACAGCGCGACCATCGCGCATCTCCTCGCACTGCGCGACCGGGCGTTCGCGACCACCAAGCTCTCGGTGCTGCGCCAGCTCTATCCGTCGAAGTCGGCCGGCTGGGATGTCGACGCCGCAGCGCTGCGGGTGTTGCGAAGCCAGCACCTGCGGACTCGCGGCTTCGTCGAACACATCGACTCCATCACCGTGAAGGCACAGTCGCTGGCCAGCGTCGACCTGCTGGTCACGACCGCAATCTCTGCGTACTCAGTCGTCGACCAGAGTGGTCGCGTAGTCGTGCGTCGGCCCGCCCGCACCCAGGACTTCGAAGTGCTCCTGCACAACGTGGCAGGCAAGTGGGTCGTGCAGGGCATCGGCCCGGCGGCGAGCTAGAGCATCGAGTCAAGTGCGGCGTCCAAGGTCTGGTCGCCGAACGCGAAGCCCGCGTCCATCAGCGCCTGCGGCACCGCCCGCTGACTGGCGAGCACGCCTTCGTTGGCGAACTCGCCCAACCCGATCCGCAGTGCAATGCGGGGAACGACGGCGAACGCAGGACGACGCAGCGCCTGTCGCAGCGACACGGTCAGCTCGCGGTTGGTCACCGGCTGTGGCGCCGACAGGTTCACAGCACCCGACACCGCGTCGTTCTCGAGGCAGAACCGGATCGCCGCGACCTCATCCGCGAGGCTGATCCACGGGAACCACTGCCGACCCGACCCGAGCCGCCCGCCCAGACCCGCCTTGAAGATCGGCAGCATCTGCTTGAGCGCGCCTCCCGTGGGGCTGAGCACGATGCCACTGCGGATCCGTACAACGCGGGCTCCCGCAGCCGGCTCGACCGCGGCCTCCCAGTCGCGGACCAGCTCCGCGAGAAAGCCGGAGCCGTTCGGCTCGGACTCGGTGAGCACGTCGTCGCCGCGGTCGCCGTACCAGCCGACCGCGCTTCCCGCCACCAGCACCCCGATGTCGTGCTGCGCGACGGCTTTCGCGATCGTCGTCGTCCCGTTGACGCGGCTGTTGCGGACCTCGGCCTTGTACGCCGGTGTCCAGCGCTTGTCGCCGATCCCGGCACCGGCGAGATTCACGGCGGCGTCTGCTCCGGCGAGCGCCGCGTCGTCGACGGTGCCAGCTGACGGGTCCCAGCGAGCCTCGTCCGGCGCCGCCGGAGCCCGTCGTACCAGTCGCACGACCTCATGCCCGTGGATCAGCAACGACTCGACGAGCGCCGACCCAATGAGCCCCGACGCCCCGGTCACGATGATCTTCACAACCGACTACTGCCCGTGATCATGGCGAAGAAGCCCGACTCGCCGGGCGTGTCTGCCAACAACGCCATGATCACGCCGGTTTTAGAGCGCGAGTTCGGACTCGAACTCTCCGGCCTCGAGTCGGGCTTTCACAGTCCCGAGGAAACGTGCCGCGTCGGCGCCGTCGACCATCCGGTGGTCGTAGGTCAGGGCGAGGTAGCAGATGTTGCGGATCGCGATGACCTCACCGGCGACGGGGTCGTCGATCACGACAGGCCGCTTCACGACGGCTCCTGTGCCGAGGATGCCGACCTGCGGCTGGTTGATGATCGGGGTGTCGAACAGCGCGCCGCGCGACCCGGTGTTGGTGATCGTGAACGTCCCGCCGCCGAGCTCGTCCGGCGTGATGCGGTTGTCCCGGGTACGCCGTGCGAGGTCGTCGACCTTGCGCGCGATTCCGGCGAGGTTGAGGTCGCTGGCTTCCTTGAGCACCGGCACGAGCAGGCCGCGATCGGTGTCGACAGCGACGCCAAGGTGGACGGTGTCGTGGTAGGTCACGGTCCCGGCCTCCAGGTCGATCGACGCATTGACCTCCGGGTGCTCGCGCAGCGCCTCGCACACCGCGATCGCGAAGAACGGCAGGTAGGTGAGCTTCACGCCCTCGCGGCCCTCGAACTCGGCCTTCGCCCGGGTGCGCAGCCGGGCGATCTTGGTGAGGTCGACCTCGACGACCGTGGTCAGCTGCGCGCTGATGCGCAGTGACTCGGTCATCCGCTCGGCGATGACGGTGCGCAGTCGCGAGAGCTTCTCGGTGCTGCCGCGCATCGGGCTGGTCAGCGTCCGGCCTGGCCGTGCGTCAGCCGGCGGCGCAGCGACCGGCCGTGAAACCGGAGCCGCGGTGACTGCGGGAGCCGGTGCCTGAGCGGCCGGCGCCGCGGGTGCCGTCGCTGCCGCCGCGCCACCCTTCGCGGCCGCGTCGAGGACGTCCTGCTTGCGGATCCGGCCGCCAACCCCGGTGCCGCTGATCACGGTGAGGTCGACGTTGTGCTCGGCTGCGAGCCGGCGTACCAGGGGAGTGACGTACGACGCCCCCTGGCCGTCGTCGTCACCCTCGTCATCCGCCACTGGGGCGGCGGCGGCCGCAGGTGCGGACGCAGCAGCCGGAGCAGGTGCGGCCGGAGCAGGCGGCGGGGAAGCCGCGGCTGCCGGCGGAGCGGGCTTCGGTGCAGGAGCCTCTGCAGCGGGCGTCTCTGCAGTGGGTGCCTCTGTCGCAGGTGCCTCGGCGGCCGGCGCAGCTGTCGCCGTACCGGCCTCGTCGATGATCGCGAGCTCGACGCCGACGTCGACGGTCTCGTCTTCGGCGACCTTGATGGACGTCAGTACGCCCGATGCGGGCGAGGGGATCTCGGTGTCGACCTTGTCGGTCGATACCTCGAGCAACGGCTCGTCGGCAGCGACCTGCTCACCCTCAGCCTTCAGCCAGCGGGTCACCGTGCCTTCCGACACGCTCTCGCCGAGCTGCGGCATCTTCACGGAGACGGACATCGACTTGGGGCTCCTAGCCGTGGGTGTGCAAGGGCTTGCCGGCGAGGGCGAGATGAGCCTCGCCGACCGCCTCGGACAACGTGGGGTGCGGGTGGATCAGCTGAGCGACCTCGACCGGCAGCGCCTCCCAGTTGGTGATCAGCTGCGCCTCGGCGATCAGGTCGCCGACCCGCGAGCCGACCATGTGGATGCCGATCACCGGGCCGTCCTTGGCGGCGACGACCTTGACCGCGCCGCCGGTCTGCAGGATCTGCGCGCGGCCGTTGCCGGCGAGGTCGTACGTCACCTCGACGGTCTCGATGCCGCGCTCTTTCGCCTGTGCGGAGGTGAGGCCGACGCTCGCGACCTCGGGCTCGCAGTAGGTCACCTTCGGGACATTGTCGTAGTCGACGACCGGCGGGTTCAGGCCCGCAATCTCCTCGGCGACCATGATCCCTTCGGCGAAGCCGACGTGGGCGAGCTGAAGTCCGGGCCTCAGGTCGCCGATCGCGTAGACGCCCGCGACGTTGGTCCTGCAGTGCGCGTCGACCGTGACGAAACCGCGGTCCATCGCGATGCCGGCCTCTTCATACCCGAGTCCCTCGGATACCGGGCCGCGGCCGACCGCGACGAGCAGCACATCGCCGTCGATCGTCTTGCCGTCCTCCAATGTCACCGTGACGCCGGAGTCGGTGACCTTGGCTTGCGAGAATCGGACGCCGAGGGAGAAGTTGATGCCGCGGCGACGGAACGCCCGCTCCAGCAGCTTCGAGCTGTTTTCGTCCTCGAGAGGTACGAGGTGTGGCAGCGCCTCGACGATGGTGACCTCGGCGCCGAAGGACTTCCAGACGCTCGCGAACTCCACGCCGATCACGCCACCGCCGAGCACGATCGCCGATGTCGGCACCGACTCCAGACCGAGCGCGTGCTCGCTGGCGATGATCCGAGTGCCGTCGATCTCCAGTCCTGGCAGCGACCGCGAGTATGACCCGGTCGCGAGGACGACCGCCTTGGTGGCGGTGTAGATCGTGCCATCGACATCGACCGTCGTCGGGGAGGTGAGCTTGCCGCTGCCCTCGACGGTCGTGATCTTGCGGCTGGCGATCAGGCCGGTGAGCCCCTTGTGTAGCCGCGAGACGACGCCGTCCTTGTAGGCGTTGACCCCGGCCATGTCGATGCCCTCGAGCGAGGCTTTGACGCCGACTTTCTCGCTCTCGCGCGCCGCGTCGGCGACCTCGGCGGCATGCAGCAGCGCCTTGGTCGGGATACAGCCGCGGTGCAGGCAGGTGCCGCCGACCTTGTCGCGCTCGATGAGTACGACATTCATGCCGAGCTCGGCCGCGCGCAACGCGCAGGCATAGCCCCCGCTGCCACCGCCGAGAATGACGATGTCGGCGCTCTGCGGGTCGGCCATCGTGCGGCTCCTTGCTATGTCTGCAGCTGGGGTGGTGCTGCCTTCGTACCCACTATTTCATTGCTAGGAAGCCGCCCGGCTGGAGATCCATTCCACGAGCGTCCGGACCGGCACCCCGGTGCCGCCCTTCGGCGTGTAGCCGAAGGCGTCGCCTTCGTTCCAGGCCGGGCCTGCGACGTCGAGGTGCGCCCACGGGACACCCGACGGCACGAACTCCTGCAGGAACAACCCGGCCACGAGCATTCCGCCGAACCGGTCGCCGATGTTCTGCAGGTCGGCGATCTCGGAGTCGATCGACTTGCGCAGCTCCTCGGGTAGCGGCATCGGCCAGGCCTGCTCGCCCGCCGTCCCGGCCGCAGCCAGGATCGCGTCGCTGAGCGACACGTCGTTGCCCATCACGCCGTAGAGGCGCGAGCCCAGCGCGACTAGCGCCGCGCCGGTCAGCGTCGCGATGTCGACGATCGCGGCGGGCTTCTCCTCCCCGGCGCGCACGATCGCGTCGGCCATCACCAGTCGCCCTTCGGCGTCGGTGTTGAGCACCTCGACCGTCTTGCCGCCGTACATCGTGAGTACGTCGGACGGGCGGATCGCCGTACCGCTCGGCATGTTCTCCGCGGACGCGAGCCAGCCGACGACGTTGACGGGTACGCCGAGCTTGGCCAGCGTCCAGAGCGTCGTGATGACCGAGGCGGCGCCGCCCATGTCGGCCTTCATCCACTCCATCGCCTGCGCCGGCTTCAGCGACAGACCGCCGGTGTCGAACGTGATGCCCTTGCCGACGAGATGGATCGCGGGCGCCCCCTTGACGCCACCGGCGTGCTCGATGCGGACCAGCCGCGGCGGGTTCGCGGCACCCTGACCGACACCGAGGATGCCGCCGTAGCCGCCTTCGGCGAGAGCGTTCTCGTCCAGCACCTCGACGGTGCAGCCGGCTCCGCCGCACAGCTCGACGGCGAAGTCGGCGAGGTCGGCTGGGTGCAGGTCGGCGGCGGGAGTGTTGACCAGGTCACGACAGGTCGCGACCGCTTCCGCGATCACCGACGTGCGGGAGATGACGGCCTTCGCGGTCTTGTCCTTCTCATCTGCGACGACGATCATCGCGTTTGCCACCCCGGCGCGATGCTCGGCAGCCGAGGAGTGGCGGTACCTGCGGAACGTGTATCCACCTAGCGCGAGGCCCTCGGCGACCGCGCGGAGGTCGTCCTCCGATGCGTCGCCACCGTTGACGCTGGCGAGTGAGGTCGCGACCTTCTTGGTCCCGGCCAAGGTGCGGGTGGCAAGCCCTGCGGCGCGACGGATCGCTTCCGCGTCGTACCTTCCGCCCCTGGCTTCGCCGAGCCCGACAGCTACGACCGTCGGTGCCTTCGTGGCGCCGAGCGTCGCGAGGCGGGTGAGCTCGCCGGCCCGACCTGTCGCGCCGAGCGACTGCAGGGCTTCCTCGAGCCGCTTCTTCAGCGCCTTGTCGAGGTCGGCCGCGCCGGGCGCGACGACGAGGGCGCGGCCCTTGCGGGCGACGCCGATGATGAGGACGTCGACGTCAGCGTCGGACAGCCGCGTCGAACTCAACGAGAGCCGGGTCATGGTCGCCAGGCTACGAGTTGAGCGCATGGCACATGGGTATTGCTCCGCCAATACGCGTGGCACATAGGTACTGCTCGGGCAGTACGTATGTGCCATTCGCTCACAGCGGGAAAGGTAGCGTCGCCGATCATGACTGACACCTCGACGGATCAGCAGACGACAGCGTC
>DATAVE010000154.1:0-1838 GCA_036267875.1 Mycobacteriales bacterium | reverse complement strand
GTGGCGGAGGGCGTCGCCCCGAAACGCAGCAGCGAGGAACTCGCCGAACGGATCACCCAGGTGCACTGGCACCCTGTCTATCCGGCGCCGTCAGCCTGACCGTCGGCGGACATACCATGGCGTCGTGTGGGAAATCCTTTCAGTGCTGTTGCTCATCGCGATCGGGGTCGGCATTCTGGCCCCGCGGCTATTCCGGCAGCGCCCCAGCGGTGACTCGTTGAGCGGCACGCTGCTGATCACCGGTGTCAGCCCACGGCCGGACGCACTCGGCGAGCAATACGTCACGATCACCGGCGTCATCGACGGACCAACCGTCACCGACTACACCGTCTATCTGCGCATGACCGCCGACGTCGAGCATTGGCCGGCGGTCGGGGAGTTGAAGCCGGTGGTGTATTCGCAGCGCAATCCCGACAAGTGGATGTTCGCGCCGCCCGACCTACCGGCCGACTGAGGCGCGTCAACCGTGGCCGATATGCAGCAGCTTGGCCACGTTCGGCAGCTTGACTCGCGGCCTGCCGTGCGGCTCGCCGGATGAGCGTTCATGCTCGTCGATCAGCTTCCAGTGCGCGTCGGTGATCAGCTTCGGCTGGCGGGAGGCCAGCCAGTCGGTGAGTTTGTCGGCATGGTCGGCGCCGAAGTCGGCCAACTCGGCGTCACCGCCGGTGAGGTTGGCGATCAGGCAGTCGATAGTGTCCTGCGAGTCCTTCTTGTTGGTGCCGATCACCCCGGACGGACCGCGCTTGATCCAGCCGACGACGTACTCGTTGCGACTGCCCTCGATCCGGCCGTCGCGGTGGGGAATGGTCCCGCTCTTCTCGTCGAACGGCAGGCCGGGCGTGGGGACCCCTCGGTAGCCGACCGAGCGGACCACCAATTGCACGGGGACCTCCTCGCGCTCCCCGGTGTCCTTGGCCGTCACCCGGCCGCTGTCGTCGGTGACCAGCTCGTTGTGGCCGAACACGATCTTCTCGACCCGCTCCTCGCCGGCGATCTCGATAGGTGAGGTCTGGAAGCGGAACACGATCCGGCGGTGCCCCGGCCGGGGCTCGCGGCCGACGTAGCCCTTCAACACCTTGATGTTCTGCTTGCAAACCTTGCCCACCGCCGCCGCGTCGTCCTCGCTGATGTTCTCGAAGTCCGCGGGGTCGACGATCACGTCCACGTTCTCCAGGTCGGCGAGTTCACGCAGCTCCAGCGTGGTGAACGCGGTCTGCAGCGGGCCACGGCGACCGATCACGATCACTTCCTCGACGCCACGGGGCCGCAGCGACTCGAGCGCATGGTCGGCGATGTCGGTGCGGGCGAGCTCGTCCGGCTCGGTGACCAGAATGCGCGCCACGTCGAGCGCGACGTTTCCGTTGCCGACGACGACGGCCCGAGCGCCGGACAGGTCGGGCGACATCTTCTCGAAGTGCGGATGGGCGTTGTACCAGCCGACGAAATCGACCGCGGCGACGCTACCGGTCAGCTCTTCACCGGGGATGTTCAACGGCCGATCCGCTTGCGCGCCAATCGCGTAGACGACCGCGTCGTACTGCTCAGCCAGTTCGGTCGCGGTGATGTGCTCGCCCACCACGACGTTGCCGAAGAACCGGAAGCGCTCGTCCTCGGCGATCTTCTCGAATTGCTTGCTGATCGACTTGATCTTCGGGTGGTCGGGTGCGACCCCGGAGCGCACCAAACCCCACGGCGTCGGGAGCATCTCGAGCATGTCGACGGCGACGTCGAGTTGGTCGTCGGAGTCGGCGGCTTTGAGCAACGAGGCGGCGGCGAAGAATCCGGATGGACCTGAGCCGACGATCGCTACGTGGTAGGGACGCATAATCCCCGATGCT
>DATAVE010000153.1:0-13949 GCA_036267875.1 Mycobacteriales bacterium | reverse complement strand
AGCCTGAAAATAACCCATCTGGCCGCCCGGCGGACGCGCGTGGAGCGAAGCCTTCCCGATCGGGTCGCGATTCGCCAGCCGCGCATAAAGTTCGGAGTGTGGACCCGACATCGCGCCCGGTCGCTCTTGTCACCGGCGCCAGCCGCGGCATCGGTCGCGCCTGCGCCCTCGCGCTGGCCGGAGCCGGCCACGACATCGCATTCACCGCACGAACCGCGAAGGAGGGTGAGGGTCGCGACGACTCCGACGCCGGGGCGGGCGCGGTGATCGAGGGGAGTCTCGAGCGAACCGCAGCCGAGGTATCGGCACTCGGCGTCAACGCCTTGCCGCTGGTCGCAGACCTCACCGACTTCGACTCGCTGCGCGCTGCAGTGAATGCGGTGGTCGAAACCTGGGGGCGGCTCGACGTACTCGTCCTCAATGCGGTCCACACCGGCCCGGGCGCCATGCTGCGGGTGATCGACACGCCGGTCTCGGCACTCGAGACCAAGCTGCTGGCGAACGCGGTCGCTCAGCTGGTCCTGGTCCAGGCGGCGTTGCCGACGATGCTCGCTGCGGGTGGCGGACGGATCATCGCGATCACCTCCTACACCGCAACCCATGATCCGAGTGCGGCTGTGGGCGACGGCGGCTGGGGCTACGCCTATGCCGCGTCCAAGGCGGCGTTCCACCGACTTGCCGGAGTGCTCGCCGTCGAGCTCGGGGACCAAGGCGTCGTCGCCGTCAACGTCGACCCGGGTCACGTGCACACCGAGCGGATGCAGGCCAACGCCGCACGGCTCGGACTGGCGGGCAAGTACCAAGGGGCGCCGCCGACCGCGCCGGCGGCCGCAGTTGCCTGGCTGGCGACCGCGCCGGAAGCGGTCGAGCTGAACGGTCAAACGGTCGAGGGTCTCCGGCTGGCGCTGAAGAACGGCCTGCATCCCGATTGGCGATAGCCGGGCGACGTGGTCAGCGGGTCAGGACCCCAATCAGGCCCCGCATGTAGGCGACCTGATCGTCCTACATCCGGGATCATCCGCACGCCGCCGCTCAGCACGTCGGCTCGCCCGGCGTTGTCGAAGTAGTCGTGGTCGGTCGTCGTGAATCCTCGGTCTAGAGAGTCAGCCAGGTGCGGCCGTCGAGGAGCTCGCGGGCAGCATCGAGATGGCCGGCATGACAGGCGGTTTCGGTGATGACATGGAGCATGACCGCCCGCAGATCCGGCAGCCTGAAGTCACCGAAGAAATCCGGCCACGCCGCCGGCGGCGCGTCGATGGGCGTCGCGGTGATGATCTGGTTGGCCAGCTCGATCTCGTTGCGGTAGCTCTGAAGCACATCCTCGGGGGAGTCGGTGTCGGCCACCAGCCACGCCGACGGCAAGTCATCGGCCGGGTAGAACTGACCGGTCGGCTCGCCGGCCACGACCGAGCGGAACCAGAACCGCTCGACATCCAAAGCGAGATGCTGGACCAGCCCGGCACAGCTCCACCCGGTCGGCAGCACCGGCTTGAGCAGCGCCTCGTCGGCTAGCCCGTCGAGGATTCCGATGACGTGCGCGCGCTGGTTTTCGAGCGACTGCAGCAGGGCGGTGCCGGTCAGGTCCATCACCGCAGTTTGTCACCCACCGGCTCTTGTCCGTGCCAGAACCGGCTACCACCGCCTGTGGCACCCGCCCTCGTCCATCAAAGACCTCCGGGTGAACCCGACTGGGCAGCGTGATCCTCACATGATCTGCACTCCCGGTCGCAAACCGATCGCAGGGCACGCCCCAGCGAGCTGCCGGACGTTGACTGACTCGCGGTGGTCCCAGACAGACTCGAACTGCCGACATCCTCGTTGTAAGCGAGGCGCTCTAGCCAACTGAGCTATGGGACCGTCGAGTCAGGATACGAGTCGGAGGCGTCACGAAGCAGCACTGCCGAGGCCGGCGAGCGCCGTCACGTACTCGGTCACCTCACGTGCATCCGGGATGGCGTTGCGCACCGACCAGCGGATGACGCCGTCTCGATCAATGACATAGGTCGCGCGCCCGGCGGCGCCGAGCGAGGACTCGAACGCGTCGTACGCCGTTGCCACCGCTCCGTGCGGCCAGAAGTCGGAAACCAAAGGAAGCTCCAGCCCTTCCTGGTCGGCGAAGGCGCGCAGCGACGGGATCGGGTCGCACGACACGGCGATGACGTCGGCACCCAACTCGGACCAGGTCGGGGCGTTGTCGTTCAGCGACCGCAACTCACCGGTGCAGACGCCCGTGAACGCAAACGGGTAGAACACCAACAGGACGTTGCTCGAGCCGCGGCGCGAGGCGAGCGATTGCGCTTGGCCGTGCTGGTCGCGCAACGCGAAATCCGGAGCGGCAGCGTCGATCGGGAGCATCGGGCGTCAGCGGCTCTTTCCGCGGGCGGCTTTCGGCGCGACTAGTCGGGCGCCGTTCCAGTCACCCGCGGCCGAGATGCTTGAGGTCTGCTGGAGGCCGGCGGTCGGTGCGGCTTCGCTGACATCGCTCGGCTCGACGTGGCCCTCGCGGGCGGCCTTCGGCGTCAGCAGCCAGATCACGCCGTGATCGGTGAGCGGAGTCAGGGCATCGACCAGCGCGTCGACTAGGTCACCATCACCTTCACGCCACCAGAGCACGACGACATCCACGACGTCGTCGTAGTCCTCATCGACCAGCTCGGAGCCGGCACAGGTAGCGATCGTCTGGCGAAGCTCGTCGTCGCAGTCGTCGTCCCAACCGAGCTCCTGGACGACGGCGCCGGACGCAATGCCCAACTTCTCCGCGACGCCGTGCGGGGTGGCTGCACCGCCTGCGGTGGCGCTCACCTGTCGATGCCTCCTTCTGAGACGGAATGCCGGCGGGGTGCCGCACTCCGATAACCCCGTGTCGTGGCCGGACAGCTTCGTAACGAGGCTGGACGTCCGCGTTGAACTCGCTCGATGGCGCTTAGTCCACCCGTTGATCGGCGCAAACGCAAGTGGAACCGGAGATTTGTTCCGACCTGTCAGCGTGACGCAGAACACTTGGCAACGCGTCACGATGACAAGTCCCCCGATGCGCGGCGTACCGTTTGCGCATGCCTTCCGGACGTAACCGCTACTCAGTGATCAGTGACGGCCTTCCTAGCCAGATACCCGACGTCGACCCTGCCGAAACTCAGGAGTGGCTCGACTCGCTCGACGGGGTCATCGATGCGGCAGGTCCGAGGCGAGCTCGTTTCTTGATGCTCAAGCTGCTCGAACGTGCCCGGGAGAAGCAGGTCGGCGTGCCGGCGCTGCGCTCGACTGACTACGTCAACACGATCCCGGCCGAAGCCGAGCCCTGGTTTCCCGGCGATGAGTTCGTCGAGCGGCGGATCCGCGCCTACATCCGGTGGAACGCCGCGATCATGGTCAGCCGCGCCAACACACTGACCAACGTCGGCGGCCACATCGCGACCTACGCCTCGTCGGCGAGCCTCTACGAAGTCGGCTTCAACCACTTCTTCCGCGGCAAGGAGGGCGGCGAGTCCGGCGACCAGGTCTATATCCAGGGCCACGGCTCCCCCGGGATCTACGCCCGCGCGTTCCTCGAGGGCCGGCTCTCCGAGGACCAGCTCGACGGCTTCCGCCAGGAGATCAGCCGCGGCGGCTTGCCGTCGTACCCGCATCCGCGGCTGATGCCTGACTTCTGGGAGTTCCCGACCGTCTCGATGGGGCTCTCGCCGCTGTCGTCGATTTACCAGGCACGGTTCAACCGTTATCTGCATGACCGCCAGATCAAGGACACCTCGCGATCTCACGTGTGGGGCTTCTTCGGCGACGGCGAGATGGATGAGGTCGAGTCACTCGGCGCACTCGGCGTCGCCGCCCGCGAGGAGCTCGACAACCTCACGTTCGTCGTCAACTGCAACCTGCAGCGTCTCGACGGCCCGGTGCGTGGCAACGGCAAGATCATCCAGGAGCTCGAGTCGTACTTCCGCGGCGCCGGCTGGCACGTCATCAAGGCGGTCTGGGGCCGCGAGTGGGACGACCTGCTCGCCCGTGACGCCGACGGCGTACTGGTCAACGCGATGAACACCACACCGGACGGCCAGTTCCAGAAATACTCGGTCAGCGACGGCGCGTTCATCCGCGAGGACTTCTTCGGCCGGGACCCACGGCTGCGCAAGATGGTCGAGCACCTCTCCGACGAGGACATCACCCGGCTGCCCCGCGGCGGCCACGACTACCGCAAGGTGTACGCCGCATTCAAGGCGGCGCTCGACCACGTCGGGCAGCCGACGGTGATCCTGGCCCACACCATCAAGGGCTGGACCCTCGGCAAGGACTTCGAGGCCCGCAACGCCACTCACCAGATGAAGAAGCTCACCAAGCCCGAGCTCAAGGAGTTCCGCGACCGGCTCTATCTCGAGATCCCCGACTCGGCTCTCGACGCCGATCTGCCGCCGTACTACCACCCCGGCCCGGACAGCGACGAGATCTCCTACATGCTCGAGCGGCGTCGGGCGCTCGGCGGTTTCGTGCCGTCGCGGATCGATCGCTCCAAGCCGCTGGTCCTGCCCGGCGACAAGGTGTACGACGTCTTCCGCGGCGGGTCAGGCAAACAGCAGGTCGCCACGACGATGGCGTTCGTCCGGTTGCTCAAGGACCTTATGAAGGACAAGGCGATCGGGTCGCGCTTCGTACCAATCATCCCTGACGAGGCGCGGACGTTCGGCATCGATGCGATGTTCCCGACCGCGAAGATCTACTCCACCCACGGTCAGCGCTACGACCCGGTCGACGCCGACATGTTGCTGTCCTACCGCGAGGACACCCGCGGTCAGATCCTGCACGAAGGCATCAGCGAGGCCGGATCGATGGCGAGCGTCATCGCGGCCGGGTCGGCGTACGCCACCCACAGCGAGGCGATGATCCCGGTCTACGTCTTCTACTCGATGTTCGGATTCCAGCGCACCGGCGATCTGATGTGGGCGATGGGCGACCAGCTCGCGAACGGCTTCCTGATCGGTGCGACCGCCGGCCGGACAACGCTGAACGGCGAGGGCCTCCAGCACGAGGACGGCCACTCGCTGCTGCTCGCCGCGACCAACCCGGCCTGTGTCTCCTACGACGCGGCATTCGCCTTCGAGCTCGCGATCATCGTGAAGGACGCGCTACGGCGGATGTACGGCGAAGCACATCCGGGCGAGGACACCGACGTCTTCTACTACCTGACGCTCTACAACGAGCCGAAGCCGCAGCCGCCGGCGCCGGATGTCCCCGATCTCACCGAGGCGGTGCTCCGCGGGCTGTACCGGTTTGCGGCAGCCCCCGGACTGCCGTCCGGCGGGAACGGCGGCCCGCCTCATGCGCAGCTCCTCGCGAGCGGCACCGCGATCCACTGGGCCCTCGACGCGCAGCGCATGCTCGCCGAGGAGTGGGGTGTCGCCGCCGACGTGTGGAGCGTCACGTCCTGGACCGAGCTGCGCCGCGACGGGCTGGTCTGTGACCGCAGCAACCGTCACGCCGCGGCCGGCGGCGGCGAGCAGCAGGTCCCGTGGGTCACCCGACAGCTCGAAGGAGCACCCGGACCGTTCATCGCGGTGAGCGACTGGATGCGCGCCGTTCCCGACCAGATCGAGAAGTGGGTGCCCGGCGACTGGTCGTCGCTCGGCACCGATGGTTTCGGCCGTTCGGACACCCGCGAAGCACTGCGGCGTTACTTCGCGGTCGACGCCGAGTCCATCGTCCTCGCGACGCTCACCGAGCTCGCCCGGCTCGGCGAGGTCAAGCCGGAGGCGCCCGCAGCGGCGATTTCCCGCTACTCCCTCGGCTGACGAGCCTCCTGCACCGCCCAATACCCCTGCGCACAGCAACGGCGTTTCTGCGCGGCTGAGCGCAACTTGCGCCTGAGAATGCCCCGAACAAGCGTGATCAAGCGCGTGGGGAGGGCAGGCCGTGGCAAACCGACGCGGTTCCGTCGTCATCTCGTCACTCGAGTCACATCCCAACGCGCTCGAGATCCTGGCGATCAGCTCGCGGATGGCGTGCATCACCGATGCCGAGCTCTCGGCCCTCGCGATCGCCTGGGAGAACACTCCCGAGCTGGGCGAAGCACGTCGGCACGCTCTCGAACCAGACTGCCCATTGATCTTTGACGCGCTCACCCGCTTCGAGACCGTCCAGGTGCTCTTCGCCGAGGAGATCCACGGCGGTGAGGACTACCTCGGTGTCGAGCCGGAAGTGGCGTCGACGGCGCTCAAGGCGGTCCGCGATGCGATCGCCGCGGCGTACGCGCGTCCCGCGATCACCGCTGCTGAGCACGCGACGCTGACCCGGGCATGGCGCACGGTCTATCCGAACGACAAGATCGCGACGCCGGACCTCGGCAGCCGAGCCGGTGACGTGACGAGCCTTCTGCACTCGATCCCCCGACTCGCCTCGACCTGCCACGACCCTGCGGCCGCCGCCGAGTACGCCGCGATCCTGCAAGCCGGCACCGGCCTCGACGAGGACATCCACTGGGCGGCGCGTGACGAGGCATGGCACGCCACGGTGCTCACCTCGCGTCGGCGGATGTGGTGGCTGATCCGTCACACCGCCGACTGCGAGCGGTCCCGCTACTGCATCACCTGTTGCGAGCGGACACGTACGCCGGAGACCAAGCGCGTGCTGTCACTGGTGGTCGACGCCGCGTGCGGTCTGCTCGTCGCAGGCACGCTCGACGACGACATCATCGAGGTGCTCACCGCCCCGGTCGAGTCCCTCATCCCCAGCCACCGCCCCGCCGACAGCTAGGCACCTCACCGCTCGCGCGTGGCGCCGATAGGTCAGCGTCGTTGCTTGAGGTCGGCACAGTCGCGGCAGGTACGGGTCGCTGGAACGGCCGCAAGTCTGCCTTCGCCGATGCGGTTGCCGCACTGTTCGCAGCGGCCGTAGCTGCCCTCGGCGAGCCGGCCCAGCCCGGCCTGGATTTCGGCGAGCTGTTCGTTGGCATGAGCGACCAGAGTTGTGAGCCGTGACCGCTCATAGGCGATCGTCGCGCCTTCGGGATCGTGCTCGTCGTCGGTGGCAACATCGCTTGCTGCCTCGATGACGCTCGTCAGATCGACGATGAGTCCCTGGCGTCGCTCAGCAGTCGCTGCCTGTGCCGCGAGCAGCGCCTCTCGCAACTGCTCGTCCTGCATGAGTCAACCCTAGGCGCGGCGCCCGGGTTGCTGACCTTCGCCGCTGCAGCCACTAGCGGACGCGTCGCGGCCTGCCGATCCGGACTTCGACGCCGTTCGAGTAGTGCGAAACCGGTGGTCCGACGGGTTGCGGCAGACCGGCGGCCGCGATCAGCGACTCGTCAAGGTCCTCGACTACTGCCCGCCGCAGCGGCCATTGCTCGTGCTGGGCATCGGCCACACGCAAGGCACCCGAGCGCGAAATGCTGAACAACCGGAACCTCGCGGTCAGGAAATGCTCGAACGGGGTGACGTCGGACGGTTCGATCGCGGGCCCGGCTTGGACGTCGGAATCGGCGCGGGCGCCCTTCGGCCCGGGTATCCGTCGCCGCGAGCGGTACGCCACATGGTCTCCGACCTGGTCGAGGGTCATGCCCGACCAGAAATACGGCAGCCGATAGCCGGCGCGGGCGGCAATGACGGCCGGTGCGCGCTCCGCTTCGAGTGAGAAGAACCAGACTCCGTCACGGCCATGCCGGTCACGGACGTAGGTGCGGACGTTTGTCTCGCAAAAGCGCCCCAGCCACGGCAACGCCGGCACACCCGGCGGAGCCACCCACATCATGAACGGCACCAACCCGACCCACGCCTGGTCGTCGTACGTATCGACGGTGAGTCCAGCCGGAAGCAACGCCTGTACCTGCCCTGGATCGAACGACCAGTGCATGAACGTCAGCTTCTCCCAGCGGTGGATCATCACCGGGAGCCTCACGACGAGCGGACAGGCACCTGTGTGGTCGCCCGCTGTCACCGACATGCGTGTCGCTAGACGGCGGCGCTCAGCCAGCGGACCGGCGTGCCGTCACCACTGCGGCGGAACATCTCGAGCTCGTCATCCCACGCCGACCCGAGCAGTCGCTCGATCGAGTGGCGCATCGACGGCAGGTCGCCCTCCGCCATCAACGCCCGCAGCCGGTCCTCCTGGACCAGCACGTCGCCATTGGCGCTCATCGACGCCCGGAAGACCCCGAGGTCCGGTGTCATCGAATAGCGCTCGCCGTCGGCGCCCTCGCTGGGCTCCTCGGTGATCTCCACGCGAATCAACGGCCAGCTGCGCAGCGCGGCGGCGAGCCGACCGGCGGTGCCGGCGGGGCCACGCCAGCCGGTCTGCGTCCGGACACAACCCGGCGCGATCGGCTGGTCGTGCCACTCGAGGTCCACGGGCACGTTGAGGACACCGGCGACGGCCCACTCGATGTGGGGACGCACCGCCGGCGGACATGAGTGCACGAACAGCACACCCCGAGCGCTCACCGTGACCTCCGTCTGCTTGTCGAGCTTCGCCTTCCCCGGCGCTCTCAACAGCAGGCTCGTCGTCACGTGACGGCGGTGTGCGTGTCCAGTGTGCATCATCAGCCCCACGAGCACCAGCACCGCCGATGATCGATTTTGAGCGTGGCGGGTAGGTTGCGTATGTGCGGTATATCGCCCTGTTCGTGATCGCCGCCGTGTTCCTGACCGGGCTCGCGTGGTGGGCGCTGTTCCTCGGCAACGCCGTCGTGAGCCTGTTCCGCCGCGGCTGATGCGACCGCGGGTCCTGATCGCGGCGGTAGCCGCCGCTGCGGCGCTGGGCGGATGCGGCGGTGCTTCGGCGCCCAGCGCCGCGCCCGACGTCCGCACTCCCCCGAGCCTTGCCGCGTTCTTCCGCGAGCCGCCCGCGACCCCCAGCGCCTGTCCGTCCACGGCCAACGGCACCTCGGACGGCCGCAGCTCACCGTGGGTCGGCCATGTCGACGTCTCGGTGTTCCTCAAGACGTCCGCCACCACAGGGGCCATACGTGGGATCGGTGCGTCGCTGCGACGGGCACCGATCGTGCAGCACGTCTACTTCGAGTCGCGCGCCAGGGCGTACGCCGAGTTCCAGCGGCTGTATACGTGCTGGGCGCAGGTGCCGACCTCAGCTACCCCGCCGTCGTACCGCGTCGTGCTCACCGCGACCGCGACCATCGGGCAGCGCAACACCTTGGTCGCGCGCATGTTGCAGAAGGCTGCCGTCGACACTGCGAGCTGCGATCCGTCGCTGCCCTGCGTCGATGTGGTCCGGTCCGCTCAGCCCCGGCGGTAGCGCACGCCGATCCCGACGGGGATCGCCCGCTGACCGTGGCCATGGGGCGCCGCCTCGAGGACCAGGTGCCGATGGCCGGGCACCCGCGCCACCATCTCCGTCGACGTACCACCGTCGAGGGCATAAGCGCCCGCGGCGCGTAGGTGGACGAGCAGCGCCGACATCTGGTTCTCGTCGAGGCCGTGGTTGTCGGGGCCCTTCGGGCTCTCAGCGGTGACGAGCATCAACGTCGTACGGCTGCGCGACCACGCGATCGAGGTGCGCGCCGCGAGGGTCTCCGAATGCGCGCAGTACAGGTTGGTGCTCACCTGGTCGGCGTGCGCCACCGTCCGGGTCCCGACGCCGTAGGCCTGCTTGAACGGCGCGGGTGCATTCGTCGCGACCTTGCGGGTGATCTTCACCGGCGCATGAGTGGCAAGTGACCGCAGCCAGCGCAGTGCGACGTCACCGCGCGCGACAAGCAGCGCTCCGCCGGTTGGGACTGAGTGGAACCGGCCGGTCGATGTCGAGAGGTGGCCGTGCGACACCCGACGGGTACGCGCATCGGAGGGGAGCGGGACGCGGCGCGCACCCCAAGCCGACGTGAAGACCGACAGGCCCATCCGCGGCGCCAGGTTGAGCGCGGTCAGTGACATCTGCGCGGCACCTGAGCGGACGGTCCCGCTCAGCCAGGCGTCCCCGTCCTGGGCCAGATTGTTCGCGCCGATCCCCGCCACCTGCATCGGCGTGGTCGACAGCACCATCGGCCGGCCGCCCGCGATGAACGGGTACACCGGCGCGCCGTAGCTGAGGCTGAAGTACATCCCGTTCGTGGCGGCGACGACGTCTTGTCCGCCTGCGAGCGATGTCAGGACATGACCGGAGGCAAGAGCGCCGTGCAGCGAGGTGATCGAGACGCCGGGGTGGGTGAGGTCCACCCGGAGCACCCGGACGTCGACCGCGCCCTTCGCCGTGTGCATCGTGGTCTTGTCGATCGAAACACCGGGCGCGATCGCGCGTTTCGTCATCACGAGGTCGGTGTTGGCCGTCGTCTTGGCGGCCGGGCAGAAGCCGTACTTGCCGGTGCTCTGCGCGCCCGCGGGCGTTGCGAGGACCAGCGCGGAGGCAAGCAGCGTCATCGCGACGAGCGAGCCACTCAGCCGCGCAGGAACCCCCACAGAGCGATAACCGGCGATGCGCGTGAGGCTAGTGCGCATCCAGAAACGGTCAAGTTGATCTCTTTGCACCCATCACGGCACGCTCAACTCGAGACTTCGACGTACCCCGGCGACGCGGCTCGCAGCCCGACGACGAGCTCGGGAACCAGCAGCGCGAGCACGAAGACCAGCGGCCCGCGCCATGAGTCGGTCGCCGCGTGCAGTGCGCCGAACACGAGCGGGCCGACGCCTGCAATCAGGTAGCCGATCGACTGCATCATCGTCGACAGCTGGGCGGTCTCGGCGTGCGTGCGCGCCCGCAACACCAAGAAGACCAGGCACAGCGGGAACGCCGCGCCCTGGGAGAGCCCGAGCACGATCATCCACAGCGCCGCAGGCTTCGTGGGCGAAAGCAGGATCCCGAGAAACGCAATGGCCGAGCACGCAACGATCCCGACGACCAGAACGTGCTGGCGTCGCATCCTCGCGGCGACGGTCGGTACGGCGAGTGCCACCGGCAGCTGCACGAGCACCAGCAGGGCGATCAGCCCTCCCGCTGCCGATGCCGAGTAGCCGTGGTCCTCGTACAGCGACGGCAGCCAGTTGACGACGACGTAGACGTTGAGCGACTGCAGGCCGAAGAACAGCGTGATCATCCAGGCCAGCGGGTTGCGCAACAGCTCTCGCGAGATGTGAGGCGCCTCCCCTTCGTCTCGGTCATGCTGCGCCCAGGCGAACGGCAGCCAGATGAGCAGCGTCAGGGCGGTGAGCGCTCCCCAGATTCCCAGACCGCCTCGCCAACCGGTGCCGAGTGCGTGGGCCAGCGGCACGGTGAGTCCGGCGGCTGCAGCCACCGAGCCGATCGTCGCGGCGGTCGACATCCCGAGCATCAGGCCGGTGCGGGTGGGGAACTCGCGCCGCGCGACGACCGGCATCAGCACGTTGGCGATCGCGATCCCGGCTGCTGCGAGCAGTGTGCCGGCGAACAACGTGACCGCATCCGGGCCGATCCGCAGCAGCGTGCCCGCGAGCAGCAGGCAAAGGACCACCAGCAACGAACGCCGCAGCCCGAGCCGGTGTGAGAGCCAGGGCCCGGCCAGCGCCAGCAGGCCGAAGACGAACACCGGCAGCGCCGTCAACACGGAAGTTGCGGCGCTCGACAAGCCGAGATCGGCGCGCACCCGGCTGAGCTCGGGCCCCAGGCTCGCGATCACCAGCCGGAGGTTGAACGCCACCAGCACGACAGCGGTGGCAAGGCGCGCTGACCGCGCGCCGGTTGGCGCGACCTGGTTGCTGCTCACGATCAGTGCAGCGCCGGTTCGTGGTCGCTGTGGCCGGCGGGCTCGAGCTGGAACGTCGAGTGCTCGACGTCGAAATGCCCGGCGAGACATGCCTGCAGCTCGTCGAGCAGCGCGGGCGCGCGCCCAGTCGTGAAGCAATCCTCGGCAATCACCACGTGGACCGAAAGTGCCGGCAGCCCTGAGGTCACGGTCCACACATGAAGGTCATGGACATCGACGACGTACGAGGCTTCCAGCAGATGCGCGCGGACCAGTGCCAGGTCGACGTCGCTCGGTGCGGCTTCGAGCAGCACGCGCCCCGACGTACTGAGCAGCGAACGCGCCGCGTGCAGCAACAGCAGCACGACGAGCAGCGACGCGATCGGGTCGGCGCGGTGCCACCCGGTCGCGAGGATCACGATTCCGGCTGCCACCGCGGCCGCGAAGCCATAGGCATCGGTGACGACGTGGGCCATCGCCCCGGCGAGGTTCATCGAGCGGCGCACGGTGCGCGACAGGACCAAGGCGGCGAGCAGATTCACCGCGAGGCCCGCGAGCCCGACGGCCACCATGGCTCCCCCGCCAGCGTGGGCCGGATGTACCAGCCGTCGGATCGCCTCGACGGTGACGAGCACCGCGACAACCAGAAGCGTCACCCCGTTGATCGCTGCGGACAGCACCTCGGCCCGCGCCAACCCGAACGTCCAGTGACCCACGGCGGGACGGCGTGCCAGGCGAGAGGCGACCACCGCCGCGCCGAGCGCGAAGACGTCGGTCGCCATGTGGCCCGCGTCGGCGAGCAGTGCGAGCGAGTGCACGAGAAGCGCGACGACGACCTCCACGGCGAGGTAGGCCGCAAGCAGCATCAACGCGGACGCCATCAACCGCTCGTCCCGCGTCACCCTTCGATGGTGGCACGGGGCACATCACCCGCCCGGCCGGATTGATCAACATCGTCATGGGCACAGACCACGAATGTTTCGCATCCTGCCGACCCTCATAGTGATCTGGCTCGTGATCGGCGCGCTGGCCGGCTGGCAGCGGCACTACTACCACGGTCACGCCGAGTCCTGCGCCAAGGCCGGAACGATCGCGGCCACGATCTTCGCCGGGCCGCTCAACTACGTCGGTGCCAATCCCAAGGTGCACTGCAAGCTGCCTCAGCCCAGCAAATAGCCCGCCTGACCCGCTTGACACCAAGAATCATTACGCGTACTTTAGCGATATATCGCGAGTGTCTGCGAGACATCGCCTGATGGTTCACACGAACCCGGCGGCCCGGACCTCGCACCGACAACCAAGGAGAACCAACTTGATGCACCACCACGACACAGACACAGAACACGGCGAGGTACGCCATGGGCGGCACCGTGCCGGTGCGCACGGCGCTGAGCGCCATGCGCACCGGCACGGCCGCCGACCTCATGACAGGGACTTCGGCGGGCGTCGCTTCGAGTCAGGCCATCGGGCCGGCCGCGGAGATGTCCGCGCCGCGGTCCTGGCCCTGCTCAGTGAGGAGCCGATGCACGGCTACCAGATCATCCAGGAGCTGGCCGAGCGCAGCAGCGGTGCCTGGACTCCGAGCCCCGGCTCGGTCTACCCGGCCCTGCAGCTGTTGCAGGACCAGGACCTCGTCACCGCCAGCGAGGCAGACGGCAAGCGCGTCTTCTCCCTGACCGACTCCGGTCGGGCCGAGGCGGCCAAGCGCGGCGAAGCGCCGTTGCCGTGGGAGGCCGCAGCCCGCGGCACTCGTCGCGGCTTCAGCCAGCTCCGCGAGCTGATCAGCCAGGTCCACGCCGCCACCCACCAGGTGGCATCCGCCGGCAGCGACGCGCAGATCGCCCGCGCCGCCGAGGTGCTGAAGAACGCCCGACGGGAGATCTACCGGATCCTCGCCGAGGACGACACGGACACCGAGGCCTAACAGCTCTCAGCAGGCGACCCGGAGCCGGTGATGCCCTGCGGGGAACCGCAGCAAGGCGATCCCCCGACCGATGACCGCTTTGTGAACTGCTGCGTACCGCCCGCGGTACGCAGCAGTTCACAACGGTCGGTGGGGCGGGCAGGACTCGAACCTGCGGCCTAGGGATTATGAGTCCCCTGCTCTAACCAGCTGAGCTACCGCCCCGGGCTTCGAGCCAGAGTCAGGGCTGCCTCGTGGTGGTTGGCTCCCCCGTCTGGACTCGAACCAGAAACCTATCGATTAACAGTCGAACGCTCTGCCAATTGAGCTACGGGGGACCGGGTGGGCGGTAGTGCGTTGCACCGCCCGGCTGGCCACCAGACTACCGTGAACGCATGG
>DATAVE010000152.1:0-28311 GCA_036267875.1 Mycobacteriales bacterium | reverse complement strand
CCCAGCCGAGACCTACGAGGTCAACCCGGTCATGGCTCGCGCGCTGGACATGCTGTTCATCCTGCACGCCGACCACGAGCAGAACTGCTCGACGTCGACGGTGCGAATGGTCGGCTCGTCCAACGCCAACATGTTCACCTCGATCGCGGCGGGCATCGGCGCCCTGTCCGGCCCGCTGCACGGCGCTGCCAACCAGGCCGTCATCGAGATGCTCTCGGATATCGCGGCCGACGGCGGCGACGTCAAGGCGTTCGTCGAGCGGGTGAAGAACAAGGAGCCCGGCGTCAAGCTCATGGGCTTCGGGCACCGCGTCTACAAGAACTACGACCCGCGCGCCGCGATCGTGCGGGATGCGACTCGTGAGGTGCTCGAGAGCCTCGGCGTCTCCGACCCGCTGCTCGACCTCGCGATCGAGCTCGAAGGCATCGCGCTCGCCGACGACTACTTCATCGAACGCAAGCTCTACCCGAACGTCGACTTCTATACCGGCGTCATCTACAAAGCGATGGGCTTCCCGCCGCGAATGTTCACGGTGCTGTTCGCGCTCGGCCGGCTCCCGGGCTGGATCGCCCACTGGCGCGAGATGATGGACGACTCCGATACCCGGATCGGCCGACCGCGCCAGGTCTACACCGGCGCGACCGAGCGTTCCTACGTCGCGGTCGGCGACCGCAAGTAGTGCCCGCGGACCTGGCGGATCTCGCGATCCCGCCGGGTGGATGCCTGGTCCACATCGGATTCGACAAGACCGGTACGACATCGCTGCAGGGCGCGTTCCACAGCGACCGGGAGCGAATCAAGGGACTCGGCGTCCGGTACCCGGGCACCGAGCCGTACCACAAGAGCGCAGGCATCGCGGTCACCGAGGCGCGCGGCAACACCGGTGACGCCGCGGTCACGATGGGCGACTGGCGCGCGCTGACGGCGAAGGTACGAGCGGCCCGCGGCGAGCGGGTGTTCGTCAGCAGCGAATGGCTGTGCCGGGCGACCGACGCACAGGCGCGGCGGGTCGTCGAAGGTCTCGGCGGCGATCGCGTGCACATCGTCGCGACCCTGCGGCCGCTGGCGAGGATCCTGCCGTCGGCGTGGCAGCAGTACGTCAAGGACGGCTTCACCGGCGACTACGACTCGTGGCTACGCGGGATGCTGCTGGAGCCGCCGTACATCGCTCCAACGCCGTGGTTCTGGATCCGGCACAGCCACGATGTCGTGCTGGCCCGTTGGGCATCCGTCGTCGGGCCGGAACATGTGACGGCGATCGTCGTGGACGGGAGCGACCACGATCTGCTGTTACGCCAGTTCGAGGCCCTGCTGGCACTGCCGAGCGGGAGCCTGGTCGGCGAGCCGCAAGGCAAGCGGAATGCTTCGCTCACGCTTCCCGAGGCCGAGCTGCTGCGACGGGTCAACACCGTCTTCGCCGAACGCGGGCTGCCCGATGAGCTGTACGGCGCGGCGATCCGCAGCGGGATGATCCCTCGGCTCGCGGACGCGCGCTCCGACCTGACCACGCCTCACCCGATCGTCACTCCGCAGTGGGCACTGGATCGCGCCGCTGAGATCGGCGCGATCGCAGCCGCGGCAATCGCCGCATCGGGGATTCGGGTGCTTGGCGACCTCGCGTCCCTCGGACGACGGACACCGCCCACGAAGCCAGACAAGTCCGTCGCAGGCAGCGAAGTACTGCCGGTCGAGGTCGCTACGGTCGCCCAGTCGATCGTCGGGATCCTGGCCGGGACCCGGCCCGACCGCCCAGCGCCGGCGGCTGCACCCGTGTGGCGCCGCCGCCGGCCGATATCGCCGCTGCCGGAGTTCTAGGGCGGACGTCGGCCTCAGGAGGCGTCGGCTTCCAGCTCCGGCTGCCAGGCCGGGCAACCGCATTCAGGGTGGGCGACGAGAGTCCGGCGCCGCAGCGTCAGCTCGGTGAGTCCCACTTCGACTGCGCCTGCGATCAGCGGCGAGACCACGCTCTCGTCGTCGAGCCAGGCCAACACGTGCATCGCGGTCAGTGACGCGGCGGCGCTGGACAACGCAACGTCGCACGGCTCGACGGCACGCGCCTCACCGACGAGCTGAGCCGCGAGAACGGGCCACGCCGGGTCGCGATCCGCCCGAGCCAGCTCCAAGCACCGCAGGCACGGTGAGCGGCCCGGGAGCACCAGCGGCCCGATCGAGGCGGTCGTCTCGCGCAGCATCACCAGCAGGTGCGCACGGCGTCGGACGCGGGCGAGCCACTCCGGCGGCAGAGCCGAGCCGGTCGGTGCCAGCACGACGAGAGAGCGGGCCGCGCCGTGTGTCCCGCCCGCGGCCGCGGTGCGCACCGAGCCGACTACGGCATTGGCGGCGTCGCCGCGGCGGTGGTGAACCCCGATCGCCCGGACACCGCCCGGTGCCAGGTCCGCCGGACGAAGCAGCGCCGGATCGTCGACGACGACCCGCCCTACGCCGGCCGCCGCGAGCAATGCCGCGAGCGTCGCACCGGTACGGCCGGCGCCGAGCACCTCGACAGTTGCCGCCTGACGCCCCGCGAGCGCTTGAGCGGCGCCACCCGGCCGCGGGTGGCACAACGAAAGCGACAGCTGGTCGGGAGTGAGCCGACCAGTCGTCGAGTTGGTCGGCGCGCCGAGCTCAGCGTCATCGAGCACGCCGGCGTTGCTGAGCAAAGTGACTAGGGTCTTGCCGCGCTGTGTTGGCTGGCCGCGTCGGCCGGCCTCGGCAATCACGACGTCGGTCTCCCGGCTGCCATCGAGCAAGGTCAGGAGCTCGCGATCCGCCGAGCTCATCCCACTGACAACGACCGCATGTCGCGGGTCGACACCGAGCTGCAGCGTGGACGGGTCGCGCCACAGTCGCCGAAGAGCGGGCTTGAGTACGGGACGCATGCGCTGACTCCTTCGCCGCCGGACACGGGCTGGCGTATCCGGATGAAGGCGGCAGCGTGCCACCGCATCGCCTGCGAGCGCCTGCGGCCGTCCACAGCGCATGCAAAAGGCGCCTGACGGGAAGTTCCGTCAGGCGCCTTTTGGCGGTGCGTGTGGGCTGTGCTGAATGAAACCTCTACGCCTTGCCGAGGATCCGGTTCACCTTGGTGCCGCAGACCGGGCACGGGCCCTGTGCCATGCGACGACCCGACTCACTGACTCGGATCTCACCCTCGAATGTGCGCTTCTCCTTGCACTTCACGCAGTAGCCCTCGTAGGTGTCGGCCATCTCGTCCTCCTAGATCGATCGCCGCCGGCCGGGACCGGCCGAACCTGACTACAACGCTACAGTCGCCACGCTCGAATCCCCGGTATTTGAGCGTGGCGGCACGCTCAGATACCGAATCTGGTTCGGTTTTCACGCGATGAGGAGAGTCAATGTCCGCACCCTTGCGAGTGGATCGTCGACCGAGCGGAGTGGTCGTACTCACCCTGTCGCTCCCCGAGCTGCGCAACGCGATGACCAGCGAGTTGACGGCTGCATGGAGCGCCACAATCGCCGAGCTGAGGGCCGATTCGAGCCTTCGGGCGGTCGTCGTCACTGGCGAGGGCACCGCGTTCTGCTCCGGAGGCGACCTGTCCTGGATCGGCGAGTCTCCCGACCTGACAGTGCCGCTGATCCGAGACCGGATGCTGCCGTTCTACCGGGCGTGGCTCACGATCCATGACCTCGAGGTGCCGACAATCGCTGCTGTGAACGGCCACGCGATCGGCGCGGGGCTCTGTCTGGCACTGGCCTGCGATCTTCGCTACGCGGCGACCTCAGCCACGCTGTCCGCACCCTTCACGGCACTTGGGATGCACGCCGGCATGGCCGCGACCTACCTGCTGCCCGCGACGGTCGGGATCACGGTCGCCCGCGAGCTGCTGCTGACCGGCCGGCGGGTCGACGCTGCCGAAGCGCTGCAGCTCGGACTCGTCAACGGCGTGTACGACGGCGCCGAGCTGCTCGACCGGGCGATCGAGGTAGCCGAGCAGATCGCCGGGAACGGCCCGCTCGCGATCCGACTGACCGTCGCCGGTCTGCGCAACGGCACGCCGCGAACCCTCGACGAGGCCCTGCAGTACGAGTCGCTGGCTCAGCCGACGACCTTCGCAAGCGCCGACCTCACCGAGGGACTGGCCGCAGCGAAGGAACGTCGCAAGCCCAACTTCGCCGGCCGCTAGCTACGTCGAGCGTCAAGAAACAACGAAGCCCCCGGGCTTCACAAAACGGCCGTTCGCCTTCCCCTTGCGAACGTCCGCCTGCTCAACCACGGGGGCTCCGTTGACACGACCGTACGGAAGCGGTGGGACACCCGTCAACGGCCGTTCGACTCGCCCTGTGGACGAGTCTGGGGACAGGGTGGGGACGAGGTGGGGTGTCGCTGTGGACGCCGACGACCAGGGGCTGTGTATTTGCGCTAGCGGGACGACGGCGCGCCGCGACGACCTGCGGTAACGCCGTACACCGGTTGTGCACAGCAACTCGTTGGTGGGTCGCCCGCATGAATGGCCAGATCGCGCCACTAGCGTCACGTAGGTGACATCGCACCCAGAGGTCGCGGTCGTGCGGAGCACGAAACGTCGCCGAACGGTCGCGGCTCATCGTGAGGGCGACCGGATCGTGGTGTCGGTGCCAGCTCGGATGTCACGCGCCGAAGAGGCGCGCTGGGTAGAGGTTCTCGTCAACCGAGTCCTCGCCAAGGAGTCCAGGCTCGCGCCGTCGGACGACGAGCTGCTCGAGCGAGCCGAGCGCCTGTCCAAGACCTACCTGGGCGGCAAGGCCACACCGGCAAGCGTGCGCTGGGTCGACACGATGCGCACCCGCTGGGGATCGTGCACGCCCGTGGATCGCAGCATTCGCATCTCACGCCGGCTCTGCGGCATGCCGGAGTACGTCGTCGACTACGTGCTGTTGCACGAGCTCATCCACCTGCTCGTCCCTGGACACGGGCCGGCATTTCACGCCGAGCTCGCGAAATACCCGCAGCTCGACCGGGCTGAGGGCTTTCTCGAAGGGATCAGCGCCGCTTCCCGCTAACGGTTAGGTGGTAGGGCCCTCGAGCTCGGAGATGTCGAGGCCGTCGTCCGGGCCTTGCTCGGCCCAGCCCTGCGGGTCGTCGAGGTCGGTGGCGGTCGGGAGCAGATCCGGGTGGCTCCAGATCGCATCGCGACCGTCCGCGCCTCGACGGTTCTCGAGCTCCTGCCACATCGTTGCGGCGTCCCGGGCCCGACGCGGCCGTAGCTCGAGACCGACCAGCGTCGCGAAGGTCCGCTCGGCCGGTCCGCCGGTGGCCCGCCGGCGCCGCATCGTCTCCTGCAGCGCCCCGAAGCTCGGCAGTGAGGTGCTCGCGGCCGCTGCCGTCGTGACGTCGACCCAGCCCTCGACCAGCGCGAGCGCCGTCTCGAGTCGTTCGAGCGCGGCCTGCTGTGTCGGCGAGTTGGTCGGCTCGAACAAACCCTCGCCGAGTGCGCGCTGCAATGACTCCGGATCGGAAGGGTCCACCGTGCCGACCAGGTCCTCGAGCCGCGACGCATCGATCGAGATGCCTTCCGCGTAGCTCCGGACAGCGCTGAACAGGTGACTGCGCAGCCAGGGAACGTGTACGAACAGTCGCTGATGCGCGGCCTCGCGCAGCGCGACGAACAGCCGCACCTGATCGGCAGGGACCGACAGACCCTCCCCGAAGGCGCGAACGGATTCGGGGAGCAGCGCGGCGACACCGGCCGGCCCGAGCGGCAGCCCGATGTCAGTGGCCGCGACGACCTCGGTCGCGAGCGTGCCGAGCGCCTGCCCGACCTGGCCACCGAAGACCAGTCCGCCGACCTGTGTCATGACACCGATGAGCGGCGCTGCCATCGCGCGCATCTCCTCGGGGATTGCCTGACCCATCGCGGCGGAGACCTGCGCTGCCACTGGTTCGACGAGCTCCGACCAGGACTCGCGAGTTGCTTCCAACCAGCGACGCCGGCTCCACGCCTCGGTGCTCGTCACACCTGAGGGCAGCGTGGTCACCGGGTCGAGCCAGAGGTCAGCCAGCCGGATTGCGTCAGCGACCTCAGCGGCCTCAGCACCCGTAGTGCCCGAGTCGGCACCGATCACCGCCATCGCCGACTGGCGGGCAACCTGCCAGTTGACGGGTCCGGTCTCGCCTGACATCAGGTCACCGAGCTGATGCAGCATCGCACCGAGATCCGGCATGGAGTTGAGCGCAGCAAAGGGGTCTACCGGCTCACCCGGCTCATCATCGGAGCTGCCGCTGGGGCCGAAGCCCATCGGAGGGCGTGTCATGAACAAACGGTAGTTGCCAAGATGGACCGATGGACTCCGGTGGCGGTCGCGTTCGCCGTCGGCGCAGCGCCGGACTCCTCGCCGTCACCGGCTCGGCAACACCACTCGGCAGCGCGCTGGTCGACATGCTGCGTGTGGGTACAGCGGCGGCGAAGGTCATCAGCATCGATGGTCCGTCGGCCACCGACCTCGCCGGGGTCGACGTCGTCGTGCACCTCGCGACCGACCGCTCCGCAGCGACGCCGACCAGCCAGCGCCACGCGCTCAACGTGCATGGCACCGAGCAGCTGCTCGACGCCGCGGCGGCTGCCGGTGTCCGCAGGGTCGTGCTGCTCACCAGCGCGATGGTTTACGGCGCGAGCCCGACGAACGCAGTCCCGATCGACGAGGACGCACCGCTGGTCAGCGGCTCGCCGACGGGCTTGCTCGGTGAATGGCTCGCGATGGAACGCGCCGCACACGATCGCGAAGGCGCGGGCGCTGGGACTCTCGAGGTCGTCGTCGTCCGACCAGCATCACTCGTCGGGCTGGTTGCGGACTCGTTGCTTCCTGGGTTGTTCGAGTCGATCCGGTTGCTGGCAATCCGGGATGGCCACTGTCATTGGCAGCTGTGCCACACGGACGACCTGCTGACCGCACTGGTATCGGCAGCAACCGGAGCCGTGAGTGGCGCGGTGACGGTCGGATGCGAGGGATGGATGGCGCAGCGCCAGGTCGAGTCCATCGCGGACATGCGCTCGGTTGTGCTGCCAAGCGCTGTTGCCTTCGCGACCGCCGATCGGCTGCATCGGATCGGCGTGCTGTCCTCGCCTTCGTCTGACCTGCACTTCCTCATCGACCCGTGGGTCGTCGGCTCGCAGCGATTGCGGGAAACGGGATGGACACCTGCCTGGACGAACCAGGCAGCGCTTGCCGAACACCTCGCCACCCTCGGTGAAAGAGTCGGCCGAGGCCTGATCGTCGTGGATCGAAAGAACGCGACGCGAGCCGCGGCGGGCGCGGGCGCAACCCTCGCCGTGGTGGGGTCGTTGGCACTCGCGCGGGCACGCACGCGCCGTCGCTGATCGCCGCGGAGGGACGGCGCGGGGCCGCCGAAGTTTCGACATCCTGGCCCTACACTGACCCGCATGGGTGTCCTCGCATGGCTCGGAGTGCCTGCGGTCGCCACTGTCGTCGCCATCGTGTGGGTCAACTGGGCGGCACGGCCGCGGGGTCCGGTCGAGGCCGAGCAGTCACTTGCCGAGCGCGAGCGCTTCAAGGCCGCGTTTACCCGCCTCGACGGTCCGGTCGACGCCGACCGTTAGACCGTTAGACACGCTTCCCCGCTGACCTCAACCTGACGCTCGCGCGTGCCGAATACGCACATATGGAGCACGTGGTCTTCTACCAGTCCACGCAGGGCACACCCGCGTTTCGTCGCATGGCATCGATCGAGGACGCAGTCAGCTTCGCCGAACACCTGCGCAACGTCGAGGGGGTCACGGACTTCTCGGTCTACGCGCTGACCCCGGTCTCGCTGAAACTTCGGGCGTACTACCACGTCGAGATCTCCGAGGCTGGCCGCGCGGCGGCACGGCCTACGCCGGCTGACGCCGCCCCCGTCGAAACCGACGAAGTCGAGGCACCGCCGGTCGACGCTGCACAGGCTCCGACGGCCCCGGCGATGCCTCCGGCCCTGCCCGAACCGCCGCCTGCGGCGACCGACCGCTACGCGATTCCGGCGGAAGCCGCGAAGCCCGAGGAGCCCGTGGCTGCCGATCCGGCAAGTGCAGCCGACGTCGAGGGTCCGGTAACCCAGCCGATCCCCGAGATGCCATTCGTGGCAGGGCCCACTGCAAGCAGGTTCAGCTCCGCCGATGCGTTCGTGAAGGACGAGCCGACAGAGCCCGCAGCTGCGGAGCCACCGCACGCGATCGACCCCTCTGTGGTGGATCCGACAGTCGAGGAGGTCGTGCCGGTCCCACCGGGTCGGCGCAGCATGGGCTTCTTCGCCCGCTCCTGATCCGCGAGCCAGGGCTACCCACCAAGGCGTCCGGATAGGCTCAGCCGAGCCATGACGCGCCGCGGACTGACTTTCGGGATCGCGCTGACGCTCCTGGTGGCAATGTTCGTCCTCGCGACTCGGCTGCCCGTGCCGTACGTCGTGCTTGTCCCCGGCCCGGTTACCGACACGCTCGGTCAGACCACCGCATCGGAGAGCATCACCGGCAAGCCCGGCGATGTCATCCAGATCTCCGGAGCGAAGGTCCAGCCCACGGACGGGCACCTCTACATGACGACGGTCGGTTTGATTCCGGGCGACTGCAACGACCACCCCACGCTGTGGGAAGCGATGAAGGCGTGGTTCAGCTCGAGCGAGGCCGTCGAGCCGCATCAGGTCCAGTGCCCGCCGGGGCAGAGCAGCGCGACCGTGCAGCAGCAAGGCGTCGACGAGATGACCGAGTCTCAGGGCAACGCGGTCTACGCCGCGCTTACCGAGCTCGGCTACCACGCCACGGGCAACGCGATCTTCGTCGGCTCGGTGGAGGCGGGCGTTCCGGCTACGGCCGTCCTCAAGCCGAACGACGAGATCATCTCGGCGAACGGCACCTCGATCGACAGCGCGCAACAGTTCGTCTCACTGGTTCAGAAGCTGTCGCCGGGCGCCACTGTCTCGCTCGTGGTCGAGCGCGACGGCGAGCGAAAGGATCTGCAGGTCGCGACTGTCAAGAACGCCGACGGGAAGGCCCATCTCGGGATTGGTATCGAGACCCGGCCGACCTTCAACGGCGTCAACGTCTCGATAGGGATCGATCCAGACGTCATCCAGGGACCGAGCGCAGGAACGGCGCTTGCGCTCGGCATCATCGACAAGCTGACCCCGGGTGGCATCACCGGTGGGCGAACCATCGCCGGGACCGGAACCGTCAGCCGGCTCGGCAAGGTCGGGCCGATCGGTGGAATCCAGCAGAAGATCGCCGCAGCGGTCGAGGCTGGCGCCACCGTCTTCTTTGCCCCCGCCAGCGAATGCGCCGATGCGAAGGCGGTCGCGCCGTCGTCGCTGATGCTCGTCAGCGTGACGACATTGCACTCCGCGGTGCAGGCACTCGAGGCAATTAAGGCCGGCAGCAGCAACTTTCCGCACTGCTGAAGCGTTGAGTAGCCGTGGCGCGTAGAGCAACGCGGACGGCCCGCGACCTTTACGCTCGCTAATCGTGGCGCCCGCCGTTCCGTTTGCGCTGCTCGGCGTCGTCCAGCTCGCGGCTGTGGCGGTGTGGCTGGGCTTTGCTGCCGCGTGCTGCTTCCCCGGCTTGGTACGCCGAACGACTCCCGTGGTGGTCGTCGCCTCGCTGGCCATGGCCGCCGCGGACTCCCTTACGGCGCTTCACCTCGACGTTGCCTCCTCGAACGGCATCGCACTGCTACGTGTGATCGCCCTGGTGCTGCTGCTGCTCGGGCTTGCCGACGGCGCCGCGCAGCGGCCGACGGCGGCGCTTCCAGCGATCACGGCTCCGCTCGGCGCTCGAATGTCGGTCGCAATCGCTGGCGGCGTGGTCGGTGTCGTCGCTGCCGGCGCTGCCCTGATACGCGGGTTCAGACCCGGCGGTGACCGTCGCGTCGGTGCCTGGCTGGCAGGCGGACTCGCACTGACCGCCGCGGCGGCTGCCCTCGCCGGACCAAGCTCCCACAGCACGAACGCCGCCCTTGCCCAGCTGTCAGCTCGGGGCGCTGCCTGCATCGCGATGGCAGTCACCATCGGCTTGATCGCACGAGCCAGCCTGCTCGGCAAGATCGTCACGGCAATCGTCGCCGGTGTGGTCGCCATGGCAATCGGCGGAGTCGCGGTTGTCGGCATCGGTGTCGCCAGCGAGGTCCAGCACGACCAGTCGAAGCGACTGCTCTTGGTTGCAGGCAGCCAGCAGCAGAATCTGCAATCGCTGGAGACGCAGGCCGGCCAGCAAGCGCAGCTGCTCGCCATCTGCGTTCAACAACAACACGAGAACTGCTCACAAGCCCTGCAGCTGTTCGCCGCAGACCCGAGCTACTTCGCCGCGGTCTACCAGCCGGGCAAGGGCGTAAAGCTCATCGCGCCGAGCTCGACGACGCTGGAGAACACCGCACTCCTGCAGCTTGCCGGTAGCAGCGTTGTACGCGGCGTCATGCACACCGGATCAACGATCCAGACCGTTGCATCTGGGGCAATTCTGCTTCCCGGAGCACCTGCCCAGCTCGCGGTCATCTCTGCGGTTCCCAACAGCACGACCGCACAGGTCAAGCCAGCGTTCGCGGCGATCTACGGCATCGGGATCGTCGACCGCTACCTCGCGACCCTGCAGGACGAGATCGGCTACGACGTCTCGATCATTGCGAACGGCTATGTCCTCGCCAGCAGCCTCAATACCCCAGACCGCGCGCAGGTGCTGGCCGAGGACAAGGCCAACAACATCGAGAACCAAAGCACCGCGCTCTCGACGGTGGTGCCCGCGCAAGGCACCTCGCCCACCGTCGCGTTCGTGCCTATCACTGCCGCTGGCAACGACAACGTGCGGATCGCGACCCTCGCGGTCAGCCAGCCAGCCAGCGCGGCACTCGCGGCACAACGCAGCGTGCTTCGCCGGCTCGTGCTCACCGCGCTTGCCGTCCTCGTCACGATCGCGCTGGCCGCGTTTCTGATGGCGCAGCGCATCGCGGAGCCGGTGCGTCGGCTCACCATCGCGGCGGGGCGCGTGCGCGCCGGTGATCTCGACACGACGGTCTCGATCGACAGCGCCGACGAGGTCGGCGAGCTAGCCCGCGCGTTCGATGCAATGACCAGCTCGTTGCGGGGCCTTACCGGCGACCTTCGTGAGGCGGCCGAGCTCGAAGCGAGGCTGCGCGCCCGGCTGGAGACCGTCGTCAGCTCGATGACCGACGGACTTGTGACCACCGACGGCCGAGGTGTCGTCGTCGCCGCCAACCCCATGGCGTTGGAGCTGCTGGCTTGCAGGGAGTCCGACATCATCGGCCGCGATCTCGCCGAGGTCGTCGACGTACAAGGCCCGGACGGCTCCTCATTGCTGAGCCCGGGGCGCTCCCAGGCCGTGGGCGACGGAATGCTCAACCGGCCCGACGACGATCCGCTCGCCGTTCGGGTATCGCGGGCCCCGCTGTCGGGCCAGCCCGGCGAGGTCATCGTCATCTCCGACCGCACACGCGAGCGCGAGATCGAGCGACTGAAGACCGAGTTCCTGTCGAATGTCAGCCACGAGCTGCGTACGCCGCTGACCCCGATTCGCGGGTACGCCGAGATGCTCTCGCGGCGACCTGACCTCCCGCGGGAACGCGTCCAGACCTTCGTCGCAGAGATCCTCGCCGGAACCGTGCGGATGAGTCGAGCCGTGGAGCTACTCGTGGACGTTGCCGCACTCGATGCCGGTCGGGTCTCACCGACTCGAGACAAGGTGGTCGTCGCCGATCTCGTCGACGACCGGCTGGCCGCGTGGCGGGAGCGCTACCCCGACCGCGCCCCGGACCTGCATCGCCGCGTCGCCGGGAAGCTCCCCGCAGTCGAGGTCGACGCCCGATGGCTGGCAAAGGCGCTCGACGAGCTCGCCGACAACGCAGTGAAGTACACCGCCCCAGGGACCTCGATCACTCTCGGCGCCGCGCGGGCCGGCGACGCCGCAGTGAGCATCTCCGTCCGCGACGCCGGTGAGGGCATCGACACCGACCGGCTCGGCGAGCTCCTCGGCGATTTCTCGCAGGCCGACTCATCCGACACGCGCAAGGTCGGCGGGATGGGACTCGGGCTTGGCTTCGTCACCCGAGTCGCCGATGCGCTAGGTCTGACGCTCGAGGTCAGCTCGGAGCCGGGCAAGGGCTCTGAGTTCTCGATCGAGGTTCCGGCTACCGCTGAGCGATAACGCCGATATGTTGCGACAGTGACCTTCAACATGCCGCGGCCCAACATGCCGCGGCCGAATCTGCCTCAGCTTCCCCCGTTCAACCGTCGCGTGCAGATCGTGGTGGCCGCAGTAGTAGCGCTCATCGTGGCCTTCATCCTGTGGTCGGTCTTCGTCGGCGAGTACACCGATCTGCTGTGGTTCCGCTCGATCGGCTTCTCGTCCGTGTTCAGCCGGCGCCTCGTCACCGAGATCGTGCTGTTCGTGCTCTTCGGCAGCGTGATGGCGATCGTCGTCGCGGTGAACATCGTCATCGCCTACCGGCTCCGCCCCAAGGAGCCGCCGCACTCGATCGAGCAGCAACAACTCGATCGATACCGCCAGCTCGTGCATCCGCTGCGGGGCTGGCTGCTCGGCGCGGTCGCGCTCCTCATCGGCATCATCACCGGCGCCGCGGCTTCCGGCCGTTGGCAGACCTGGCTGCTGTGGCGCAACGGCACGCACTTCGGGATGAAGGATCCGCAGTTCCACAAGGACATCTCCTACTTCGCCTTCACCTACCCGATGCAGCGCTTCACCCTCGGCGTGCTGTTCGCGGTTGTGGCCGTCTCCCTGGTCGCGGCGCTCGTGACGGCGTATCTCTACGGCTCGCTCCGGCTGCAGACACCAGGCCCCAAGTGGACACCCGCGGGGCGGGTGCACATCTCCGTCCTGCTCGGGGTCTTCGTCCTGCTGAAGGCATTTGCGTACTGGCTCGACCGCTACGCGCTCGCGTTCTCGGGACGCGGGATCGTCACGGGTCCGTCGTACACCGACGTCCATGCGGTGCTACCGGCCAAGACGATCCTGGTGTTCGTCGCGATCATCTGCGCGCTGCTGTTCTTCGCAAACATCTACACGCGTAACTGGATGCTGCCCGCGGTCGCGTTCGGCCTGATGGTGATCTCCGCCCTCGTCATCGGTGGCGCTTATCCGGCGCTGGTGCAGCAGTTCAAGGTGAAGCCGAGCGCGCAGGATCTCGAGGCGCCCTACATCCAGCGCAACATCGACCAAACCCAGATCGCGTATGGGATCGGGCCGAACAACGTCACCACCGAGCAGTACGCCGGCGTCTCGACACTTACGCCATCGCAACAGCGGTCACAGGTCGGCCAGGACGTCCAGCTCCGGGTACTCGACCCGAACGTGGTGTCACAGACCTTCGAGCAGCTCCAGCAGCAACGCTCGTTCTACTCGTTCGAGGACTCCCTCGACGTAGACCGCTATCCGGTCGGCAAGAACAACGCGCTCACCGACGTGGTCATCGGGACGCGCAACATCAACCTGGGCGGCCTCCAGTCGAACCAGCGCAACTGGATCAACGACCACCTCGTCTACACCCACGGCTATGGCGTCGTCGCTGCTCAGGCGGACAGCGCTCAACCAGACGGATCCCCCGACTTCGTCGAAGAGGACCTGCCACCAACGGGCTCGCTGGGCAGCTTCCAGCCGCGGATCTACTTCGGCCAGGGCACGCCGAACTACTCGATCGTCGGCGCGCCTGCGGGCACCCGACCGCGCGAGCTCGATCTCCCCAACGACACCTCGGCCGGCCAGACCAACACGACGTACACCGGCGGGGGCGGCGTCAAGATCGGATCGTTCTTCAAGCAGTTGCTCTACGCGTGGAAGTTCAAGGACAAGAACATCCTGCTGTCGAGCGGCGTCAACTCCGACTCGCGCATCCTCTACGTCCGGGACCCTCGCGCCCGGGTTGCCAAGGTTGCCCCATGGCTCACGCTCGACGGCGATCCGTATCCCGTTGTCGTCGATGGCCAGATCCTCTGGGTGGTCGACGGCTACACGACCACCAACGGCTTCCCGTATTCCGAAGAGGAGTCGCTCAGCTCCTCGACCAAGACGTCTCTCAACACCACGACCGACTCGGTCGCCTCCCAGCGCAACGCGAAGATCAACTACATCCGCAACTCGGTGAAGGCCACGGTCAACGCCTACACGGGCGCGGTCAACCTCTACGAGTGGGACCAGCAGCCTTCCGCAGCCGACCCGAGCGCTGCTCCCGACCCGATTCTGAAGACATGGGAGAAGGCGTTCCCAGGAGTCGTGCAGCCGCAGTCGGACATGCCGACAGACCTCATCCCGCATCTGCGCTATCCCGAGGACCTGTTCAACATCCAGCGAACCCTGATCGCGCACTACCACGTGACAGATCCGCGCTCGTTCTACAACGGCACCGAGTTCTGGAACGTGCCGTTCGACCCCACGCTCAACAACGGCGAGTCGACGGTGCCGCAGCCTTCGTACTACCTGACGATGTCGCCTGACGGTGGCACAACCCCGCCGGTCTTCTCGTTGACGTCACCGCTGTTATCGCTGACGCGCCGAAACCTCACCGCGTACTTATCGGTCGACTCCCAACCGGGTCCGGACTACGGCAAGTTCACCCTGCTGACGTTGCCCGCAAATGCGGGGCTCGCGGGGCCGGGTCAGGTCCAGAACGAGCTCGACTCCAACACCACGATCTCGCCACAGCTGACGCTGCTCAGCTCCGGAGGATCGGTGATCATCAAGGGCAATCTGCTGACAATCCCGGTTGCGGGGTCGATGCTCTACGTAGAGCCGCTCTACGTGCAGGCTTCGGGCGGGCAGTCGTTCCCCGTGTTGCGCAAGTTCCTCGTCTACTCCGACGGCAACGCCGCGTATGAGTCGACGCTGGACGCTGCCCTCAACGAGGTGTTCGGCGTGAAGGGCGCCGCGCCGCCGGCGTCAACCGGCACCGGGACAGGTACCGGCGCGACGAGTCCACCGACCACAGGTACGACAGCGTCGGCCGCTCTGCAACAAGCCATCGCGGATGCGCAGCAGGACGAGGCCAACTCCGATGCAGACCTTCGGCGTGGAGACTTCGCGGCGTACGGTCGCGACCAGGCCGCACTGAAGGCCGACCTCGCGAAAGTGGCCGCAGCAGCGGGCGGCAAGTCGCCGTAACTAGTCGCGGCATGGTCATTCCGGGCCATGCCAAGCACGGCCAAATGACAACGATCCGCTATTCATTTGGATACGGGTCCCAGCGATGCTCACGAGGGCTGACCGCGCACCCAGACCGCGCGGCTCCCAAGGAGGCACGCAGTGGTCGGTCACAAGCGGTCGTTCCGTCTTTCGAGCCTGCGGCGTCTTGCCGCCGTCGTCGCCACCGGTGGTTTGCTAGCCGGCGGTCTCACCGGAGCGGCGCCCGCATCGGCCTCGACGCCGGTCAACGTAATCGTCCAAGGCCCGTCACTCGCACTGGTCCAGACGCTGATCTCGACGGTCGGCGGACACACGATCAACTCGCTCCCCGTTGTCGACGGGGTACTCGCCCAGGTGCCGTCATCGGCCGCGCTCAACCTGCTCAACGCGCTCGGCTTGGTGACCAGCCCGGACGCCCCAGTCGCCGTGGACGGGCTCGTCGGCGCGCTCCCAGCGAGCGCTCCCGCAGCCGCCAGCGCATTTCCTGACTCGACCGGCGCCACGAAGCTCGCCGCGAACGGCATCAACGGTGCCGGGGTCGGCGTCGCCGTCCTCGACACCGGGATCGACCCGCTCCCGGACTTTGGCAACCGCCTCCTCGGCGGCGTCGACCTCTCCGGTGCCGGCAACCCGCTTCTGGACAGCTACGGCCACGGCACCTTCGTCGCCGGCCTGATCGCAGGAGACGGCTCGTCGTCAGGCGGCGCCTACCCGGGCGAGGCAACCGGAGCGAACCTGGTGTCGATCAAGGTCGCAGGCGCGACCGGGGTCACGGACGTCGCCAAGGTGATCCAGGGCGTCGCGTGGGCAATCAACAACCGGGTGGCCTACGGAATCAAAGTCCTCAACATGTCGATCGGCGAGGTGCCGACCGGACCCACCCAGCTCAACCCGCTCGACGAGGCGGTCGAGGCCGCCTGGCAGGCCGGCATCACCGTCATCACCTCGGCGGGGAACTCCGGGCCGGGTCAGGGCACCATCACCTCTCCGGGTGACGACCCCGACGTCGTAACCGTCGGCGCACTCGACGACACGGCGGTCGCGTCGGGCGGAGCGACCAGCGTCGCGTCCTTCAGCAGCCAAGGTCCGACCTCCGCCAACGGCTGGCTCAAGCCCGACCTCGTCGCCGCGGGTCGCTCGGTCATCAGCCTGCGCGCGCCTGGCTCGACCATCGACCAGTCGTACCCGAGCGCCGAGGTAGGAGCCGCGAACTTCGTCGGGTCCGGTACGTCGTTCTCCGCTGCGATCACGAGCGGCGCGGCGGCACTGGTCGCCCAGCAGAACCCGACAGCCACTCCTGACCAGATCAAGGCACGACTGCTCGCTACCGCAACGCCTGGGCCGACGGGCAACCCGTCACTCGACGGGCACGGAGATCTCGACGCCTACGACGCGGCGACCGCGCCGTCTGTGGCGCTCAACCAGCAACGCCTTCTCGGGATCGCGATCCCAACACTGCCAGGGGTAACGATTCCCCTGCTGTCGACCTGGTCGGTATCGAGCTGGAATCCTGCGAACTACAGCACCAACGTCACAGCCTCGGCCTGGAACGCATCCGCGTGGAACGCTTCGGCCTGGAACGCCAGCGCTTGGAATGCAAGTGCCTGGAACGCGTCAGCGTGGAATGCCTCCGCGTGGAACGCGAGTGCTTGGAACGCGTCGTCCTGGAACGCGTCGGCGTGGAATGCCTCCGCGTGGAACGCCAGCGCATGGAACGCATCGACGTGGTCGTGACGACGCCATGAGCCGGCTACCACCACAGGCACGCCTACTGATCGTCGCCGCCGCGATCGCCGCGGTAAGCGCGGTCGCATGGGGCATCGCCGAGACCACCGTGTCCGGCTTCGGTGACATCGCCGCCCTGGTGATGCTCGGCCTGCTGCTGCTCGTGTCCAACCGGTTCCCGCTGCTGATCTACGGTCCGAACTACTCCGAGGCCGTCAGCTTCGACGACGGACTGCTCGCGGTGGTCATTGCCCTGGTGCCGTCGGGTGCGACCATCCTGCTGTTCACGGCAACGCAGCTCTGCGCACAGGTCTGGCGTCGTCGCCAGCCGGTCAAGGCGATCTTCAATACCGCGCAGTTCACGTTGTCAGCCGAGGCTGCGGTCATCGTCGCCGACGCGGTCGGCCGCAACCCCGGCCACGTGACTCCCACGATCATCCCGGCGATCCTCGCCGGCGTGGCGACCTTCATCGTCGTCAACGCCGTACTCGTCGGCGCGCTGCTCAAGGTGGTCGCGGGTCAGTCATTCCGGGACGCCTGGCGCGAGGCCTGGGCCACCCGGCTCTTACTCGTATCAGTCGGCACCACGACCGGCCTGCTCGCCGGACTCGCCGCGGCGACCACTTCTTGGGCGCTGTGCGCCGTACCCGTCGTGTTCACCCTGCTTCGCCAGGTGCTCGCGGGACACTTCGAGGCCCGCCGTGATCGAGACCGCGTCCTTGGCCTGCTCGAGGCGACCCAGGACATTCACGGCTCGATGGCGGAGGGACGAGTCGCGAGCACGCTCGAAGCGATCGCCTCACGGGTGCTGCGCGGCGAGGCGAAGGTGCAGCCGCGGCCGCCCACGGGTGACGTGCCGAACACGCCGCTCACCGAGACCGATGGCTGGCTGGTGGTGACCGGCCGCAACCCGGGCGAGCCGTTCGACGCAGAGGACCAGCGGCTGTTGACTGCTCTCGCGACCATCGCCGGCGGCGCGTTCGCAAACGCGGCGCTCTACTCCGAGGTGCATCAGCAGCGACGCGAGATGGCGGCGGTGCTGGCCAACCTCGCGGAGGGCGTGTGCGCGTTCGACGCGGCGGAACGACCGACGTTCTGGAACGCGGCTGCTGAGTCTCTGCTGGGAATGACGGTGGATCAGTTCAGCCGGTCACATCCAGTAGCGGAGCAGCTGCTCGCGCCGGTTCGCCGATGCATGCAGTCACAGACCACCCTGACCGCATCGATGACCCTGCTCCTCAGCGACGGCAGCCTGCTGCCGGTCAGCTATACCTGCGCACCCACCCACGGCGGCGAAGGCGTCGGTGTCGTACTCGCGTTCCGCGACGACACCGAACGGACGAACTACGAAGCGCAGCTGACCCACCACGCATTCCATGACCAGCTGACCGGGCTAGCCAATCGTCGACTGTTCATCGACCGGCTCGACCAGGCACTGATGCGAACATCCCGCGGCGCAGCCACCAGCGCTGTCATCTTCGTCGATGTCGACCGTTTCAAGCTGATCAACGACAGCCTCGGCCACCAAGCCGGCGACCGACTACTGAAGGAGATCGCGAATCGGCTCACCAGCCTCGTCCGCGACGGTGACACCGTCGCAAGGTTTGGCGGCGACGAGTTCACATTGCTGCTCGAAGACATCGACAGCATCGTCGCTGTGCACGAGCTCGCCGACCGGATCGTGCGTGCAATGCAGACACCTATCGAGGTCGCCGACCAGCGAACGGTCGTCGCGAGCCTCTCCGTCGGCATCGCAATCTCGCGCGCCGACACGTCCGGTGATGACCTGCTGCACGACGCGGACCTGGCGATGTACGACGCGAAGGCCGAAGGCCTCGGCCGGTGGCGACAGTACGCGGGCGGCATCAATCGGTCCGTCGAGCAACTCGACCTGGAGACCGACCTGCGCGCGGCGATCATGGACGGCGGAATCGAGGTGTTCTTCCAGCCCTTGGTTGACGCGGTTAGCGGACGGCCGGAGGACGCCGAGGCGCTGGTTCGCTGGAACCACCCGCAGCGTGGCCTGGTCTCGCCGGGGGACTTCATTCCCATCGCGGAGGAGACCGGGCTGATCCTGCCGCTCGGTCGACTGGTGCTTCAGGAAGCCTGCCGGCAATGCCGGTACTGGGAGACCGAGCAGGGGGTGCGGCTCGGCGTCAGCGTGAACCTGTCGGCCCGTCAGTTCCAGGACGGCGAGCTAGTCGAGATCGTGCGTGAGGCCCTCGCTGCTGCCGATCTTCCGGCCGGCCGACTCTGTCTCGAGGTCACCGAGACACTGGCGATGCGTGACATCGAGTGGACGATCCAGACCCTGCAGCGCCTCAAGGACATCGGCGTACGGGTCGCGATCGACGACTTCGGCACCGGCCACTCCTCGCTGAACTACCTCAAGCGGTTCCCGATCGACGTCGTGAAGATCGACGGGAGCTTCGTCCACGACATCGATACGAGCGTGGTCGACAACGCGATCGTCACTGCCGTCGTCATGTTGGCGCAGACCCTGCAGATCACGACCGTCGCCGAATGTGTCGAGAGCGCTGGACAGCTGACGAAGCTTCGCCAGCTCGGCTGCACGCTGATCCAGGGCTATTTGTTTGCCAAGCCGATGCCCGCTGCGCAGATGGCGACCTGGCTCGAGGAGACCTGCGCCGCGGCCGACCGCGTTCGGATTCCGGCACCCCGCGGTATCGCGGCACCCGCCACCACAGGCTGAGCCGACACCACCCGTTTGGTACGTCTGGGCAGCCGGGCTATCGTGGCAGGACCGACGCGGGGTGGAGCAGCTCGGTAGCTCGCTGGGCTCATAACCCAGAGGTCACAGGTTCAAATCCTGTCCCCGCTACGAGAGAAGTCGCAGGTCCGGGCGTCAGCCCGGACCTGCGACTTTTAGCCCGCCACCACTAGATGCGATAGTGCGACAGATGCTCAGCGATGACGTCCGCGTACAGGCCACAGTCGCCGTCGACGCCTCGGTAGAGCGCACCTGGGCGGTCGTCACCGACTGGGCCGCGCAGGGTGACTGGATCCCGTTCACGACCGTCGCGGTCGTCGATCCGGAGATGGCGGACGGGCCGGGCAAGCAGCTGATCGCACGGACCGGGTTCGGCCGTGCCGCGATCGTCGACCCGATGTCGATTGATGTCTGGCAGCCACCTCATCGATGCGAGGTCGCACACCACGGCCGGATAGTCACCGGCCGTGGTGTGTTCCTCGTCGAGGAGCTGCCCGACGGTCGCTCCACGTTCACCTGGCAGGAGCTCCCCGCGTCTCACGGCGTACGCGGCACGGTCGAGCGGTTGGGTTCGCCCATCTCACGCTGGGCACTTGGCGTCGCCGCCCGAAGGCTCGCCCACCTCGCCGCCAGCTAGGCGACGAGTGCGGCCTCCGCAGCCGGCTCCAGCGCCACGGCAAGGATGTCAGCGACGTCGCTCACCAATCGCACGTCGAGCTGGTCGCGAACTGGCGCAGGGACGTCGTCCAGATCAGGTCCGTTGCGAGCCGGCAGGAAGACCGTCTTCAGCCCGGCTCGATGAGCGGCCAGCAGCTTCTGCTTGACGCCACCGATCGGCAGGACGCGACCATTGAGGGTGACCTCGCCGGTCATTCCGACATCCGAGCGGACCGCTCGCCCTGTAGCGAGCGAGGCGAGCGCCGTCACCATCGTGACGCCCGCGGACGGGCCGTCCTTCGGCACGGCACCAGCCGGGACGTGCACGTGCAGCGCCCGGTCCAACTCTGTCGGGTCGATGCCGAGGTCGCGGCCGTGCGAACGCAAGTAGGAGACCGCGATCTGGGCTGACTCCTTCATCACGTCGCCGAGCTGCCCGGTCAGCGCAAGACCCGTCTGGCCCGGCATCGCGGTCGCCTCGATGAAGAGCACATCTCCACCCGCACCCGTGACGGCGAGTCCCGTCGCAACGCCGGGCACCGCAGTGCGCTCGGCGCTTTCCGGCGTGAACCGTGGCCGACCGAGGTAGCCGGAAAGCGAGTCCGTCGAGATGTGCACCGGGGCCACCGCCGGATCCGCTGCGAGCCCTGTCGCAACCTTGCGCATCACCTTTGCCAACGCGCGCTCCAGCTGCCGCACTCCGGCTTCCCGAGTGTGCTCGGCCGCGATCACCCGCAGCGCCTCATCGTCGACGACGACATCAGCGGCGGCTAGCGCGGCACGGTCGAGCTGGCGCGGCAACAGGTGGTTGCGCGCAATCGCGACCTTCTCGTCCTCGGTGTAGCCGTCAAGGGTCACGAGCTCCATCCGGTCCAGCAGCGCCGGCGGGATGGTGTCCGCGACGTTCGCGGTCGCCAGGAAGAGCACGTCGGAGAGATCCAGCTCGAGCTCCAGGTAGTGGTCCCGGAACGTGTGGTTCTGAGCCGGGTCCAGCACCTCGAGCAACGCGCTCGCCGGGTCGCCTCGGAAGTCCGATCCGACCTTGTCGATCTCGTCCAGCAGCACGACCGGGTTGGTCGAGCCGGCGTCGCGGATCGCGCGGACGATGCGGCCGGGCAGCGCACCGACATAGGTACGCCGGTGACCGCGGATCTCCGCCTCGTCACGAACCCCACCGAGCGAGACCCGGACGAAGTTGCGGCCGAGCGCTCGCGCGACGGACTCACCCAGCGACGTCTTTCCGACGCCCGGCGGACCGACCAGGGCGAGCACCGCCCCACTGCCGCGACCACCGATGACGTCGAGTCCACGCTCGGCTCGCCGTGCACGGACCGCTAGGTGCTCGACGACGCGGTCCTTCACGCCGTCCAGCCCTTCGTGGTCGGCATCAAGCACCGCGCGTGCGGCGACCACGTCCGTGTTGTCCGTCGTACGAACGTTCCAGGGCAGCTCGAGGACGGTGTCGAGCCAGGTGCGGATCCAGCCGGCCTCTGGGTTGTTGTCGCTGCTGCGCTCGAGCTTGTCGACCTCGCGCATCGCGGCTTCGCGCACCTTCTCCGGCAGATCGGCCGACTCGACGCGGGTGCGGTAGTCCTCAGCGCCCTCCGGCTCACCCTCGCCGAGCTCCTTGCGGATCGCTGCCAGCTGCTGGCGGAGCAGGAACTCTCGTTGGCTCTTCTCCATACCTTCGCGGACGTCGTCACGGATCCGTTCGGAGACCGCAAGTTCGGCGAGGTGGTTGCGGCCGAGCTCGAGCAGCTTCTCGAGACGGGCGTCGATATCACCGGTCGCGAGCAGCCACAGCTTGTCCTCGAGTGAGATGTACGGGGCGTAGCCGGCAGTGTCTGCGAGCAGCCCGGGCTCAGTGATGCGCTGCACACCGTCGACGAACTGCCAGGCACCCCGCTCCTGCAGGATCGACACCGCGAGGGCCTTGTACGACGAGGCCAGCTCGCGGGTCTGGTCGGTCGGCGCGGTCTCATCGGCCAGCGTGACCTGTACCCACAGCGCGGCACCCGGCCCTGACACGCCCGTGCCGATCTGAGCGCGCTGACGAGCGCGCAACACGGCGGCGGGTTCGCCGTTAGCGAGGCGGCCGACCTGCTCAACAGTCGCCACGACGCCGTGCGCGCCGTACGTCCCGTCGATTCGCGGGACTAGCACAACCTTGCCCTCAGCGGCAGACCGCGCTGCGTCAACCGCCGCCTGGGCCTCGCTGTCCAGGGAAACCGGTGCAACCATCCCTGGCAAGATGACCTCGTCGGTCAACGGCAGCACAGGCAAGTTCAGAGTCTCAGCCATCACTCACTCCTTGAGTCACAGCGACTCAACAACGTGGCGGCTGGGATATTTCCCGGTCCTGCGAACCTTCCGCTTTCGGCGGAATCACGACGACGCGCAAGATAGAACTACCCAATGCGCCGAACCGTCGTCAGCGGCGTCGACATCGACCCGTACCTGAGCGCGCTTCGGACCGAGCTGGAGGTGCCGTCGGGATTCCCGTCACTCGTCGAAGCGGAGGCGTCGAAAGCCGCGACGGCATGGCCGCGGGACAACCGAATCGACGCCACCGATCTTGCGCTGGTGACCCTCGATCCGCCGGGATCGCGCGATCTCGACCAGGCGTTTCTGCTGGAACGGACCACTAGCGGCGTGCGGCTGCACTACGCGATCGCCGACGTCGCGGCGTTCGTGGTCCCCGACGGCCTCGTCAACGCCGAGGCGCATCGGCGCGGCGAGACGCTCTACCTGCCAGACGGTCGCGTTCCGTTGCACCCGCCGGTGCTGTCCGAAGGTGCGGCGAGCCTGTTGCCAGGTCAAGATCGACCGGCGGTGCTCTGGCAGATCGACCTGGACAGCGAGGGCGAGCCGGCGGCCATCGAGGTACGACGGGCCGTCGTACGAAGCACTGCGCAGTTGGACTACGCGACGTTGCAGCGTGACGGTGGTCCGTTGTTCGCATTGCTCGAGGAGTTCGGCGGGTTACGGCAGGAGCGGGAACGGGCCCGTGGCGCAGTGTCGCTGCCGGTGCCCGAGCAGCAGGTCGACGGAAACGGGACCAACTGGACGCTGACCTATCGTGCGCCGCTGGCGATCGAGGACTGGAACGCCCAGATGTCCTTGCTGACCGGAATGGCGGCAGCGCGGCTGATGCTTGATGCCGGTATCGGGCTGTTGCGAACGATGCCGCCACCAGACCCTGGCACAGTCGCCTCGCTGCGACGATCAGCCCTCGCGCTTGGCGTCGATTGGCCGGCTGACGAGTCCTATGCCGAGGTGGTTCGTGGACTCGACGCAACCACGCCGGCGCACGCGGCGTTGTTGCGGCTGGCGGCAGTCCTCTTCCGCGGCGCGTCCTACGTCGCCTTCGACGGAACCGCTCCAGCGATCACGACGCACTCAGCGGTCGCGGCTCCATATGCCCACGCGACAGCGCCATTGCGTCGGCTGGCCGATCGCTACGTCAGCGAATGCTGCCTGGCGATCCACGCCGGCACTGAGGTGCCGACATGGGTCCGCGACGCGCTGGCGCAGCTGCCGGCCGAGATGGCGACCGCGGACCGGGTCGCGCACGATGTCGACAGAGCGGTGGTCGATCTGGCGGAGGCCCTGCTTCTCCAAGGGCGAAGCGGGGAAGTCCTGCGCGGTGTTGTGGTCGAGCCAGGCCCGAAAGGCGAGGTGCAACTGCGTGAACCCGCAGTGCGGGCAAGGCTCGACGGCGAGGACCTGCCACTCGGCGAGGAGATCGACGTACGGCTGGAGTCAGTCGACATCAGTCGGCGGCGGGTGGTCTTCGCTCGTGCATGACGCCGCCGGTGCGTTTCCCGAGATGACGGCCAGCGAGCGGTGACCCGAACTCAGCGCTTGACGCTCCTGGCAGCGATCGTCGGCAGCAGCGTCGTGATGCTCGACGGATCGGTCGTCAACGTCGCCCTGCCGGCGATCGAGCGCGACCTCGGCGGCGGGCTCGCCGCGCAGCAGTGGGTCAGCAACTCCTATCTGCTGCTTCTCGGGTCGTTCATCCTCATCGGCGGCTCGCTCGGCGATCTCTATGGCGAGCGCCGGGTATTCGGGGCCGGCGTCGCGGCTTTCGGCGTGTGCTCGCTCGGTTGCGCCGTCGCTCCGAACGTCGGCACGCTGATCGCGGCTCGTGCACTGCAGGGCGTGGCCGGCGCGCTGGTCACGCCGAGCTCGCTGGCGATCATCGTGGCGGCGTTCCCGGCGGAGGGTCGAGGCCGCGCGATCGGCAGCTGGACTGCGTGGACCGGAATCGGAACCGTTGCCGGTCCCCTGCTGGGGGGCTGGATCATCGACTTCGCCTCATGGCGTTGGGTGTTTGCGATCAACGTTCCGCTAGTGGTTGCGACCATCACTCTCGTCGCGATCGCGGTTCCCCGCATTGCGCCCACAACCAAGCGGCGGTTGGACCTGACCGGGGCCGCCCTTTGCGCTGCCGGGCTGGGCGGGGTGATGGCCGCGCTCATCGAGCAGCCGCGCCGGGGATGGGCAAGTCCGCTGATCGACGTGCTGCTCGGAGTCGGCATCGCCCTGTTCACCATCTTCGTGGCGTACGAACGCCGCACGGCCGAGCCGATGGTCAAGCTGGAGCTGTTCGCCGTACGCAACTTCACGGTGACCAACATCGAGACGCTGCTGATGTACGGCGGGCTGTCGATCCTGTTCTTCTACCTGGTGATCTTCCTGCAGCAGGTCGCCGGCTATTCGGCGCTGCGCAGTGGCCTGACCACGCTGCCGGTCACCATCCTGATGTTCCTGCTCTCGAGCCGGTTCGGAACGCTCGCGACCAAGCTCGGTCCGCGACTGTTCATGGGAACAGGACCGCTCGTCGCGGCCGGCGGAACCCTCTGGCTGCTGCGGGCCGGCCTGCACACGTCCTACCTCGGTGTGGTGCTGCCGGCTCTCGTCGTCTTCGGCATCGGGTTGTCGATGACGGTCGCTCCTCTCACCACGACAGTGCTTGCCGAGGCCAACGAAAGCGATGCTGGTATCGCCTCCGCCATCAACAACGCGGTTGCCCGGGTCGCGGGGTTGGTCGGCATCGGCGTCGTGGGAGTCATCGTCGCTCGCGCACTGACCCACGACGGTTTCGGGCGATCCCAACACTCGGTGCATGCCTTCCACGAGGCCGTCATCTCCACGGCGGTCTGCCTCGCGATCGGCGGCCTGATCGGTTCATCAGGAATCAGGAACCCGACCCACTCGGTTGTATCCAGCGAGGGAGAGACATCGTGACCAGCAACGACGACGTACAGATCCGGGAGGTTGCGGATCGCCATCGCTTCGAGATCCTGCTGGCCGGCGAGCGCGTCGGGCACGTCACATACCGCGACGGCGGCGGTGCGCGGACCTTCATACACACCGAGACCGATCCCGATCGGCAGGGCCAAGGACTCGCTGGAAGGCTTGTGAAGTACGCGCTGGACGCCGCCCGAGCTGACGGGATGCGCGTCGTAGCCGAGTGCTCTTACGTCCAGGCGTTCATCGAGCGGAATCCTGACTACGCCGACCTCGTCGGCGGAGCCAGCTCGTAGCGCGAGCCGGCGTGACCGGCTCGCCGACCAGTCCCGCAGCGGCGTGACCCAGCGCCGCGGCGCACAGGACCCGGTCGGCCACCGCATCGACGTCCCCCCAGGGCATGAACGGCTTCGCGATGAGCAATGAGGCGATGCCGTGCGCCGCGGACCACAGGTCAAGGGTCGTCGGGATCGGATCGCCCTTGGCGAAGATCCCGGCATCCATGCACTCCTGCACGGTGGCCTGGAAGTGCACGAATGCCGACGACGCCAGAACCTCGTCAACGCCGGGCGTCGGACACGGATCCATCATCGCGATCCGGTAGTGCTCCGGATGCCCGACCGCGAATCGCACGTACGCCATCCCATTGGCTCGCAGCCGATCCAACGGTCCTTCAGCGAGGCCCGCCTCGGCGAGCATCGCCGCATCGAGCTCGGCGAAGACGTCTGCCACTACGGCCGCCACGAGCTCGTTCTTGTCGGAGAAATGCAGGTAGATCGATGGCGGCGTCACTCCGACCGCGTCGGCGACCGCACGGATGGATACCTCGTCTACCGACGTGGCGTCTGCGAGGAGTCGCTTGGCCGCAGCGACGATTTCGGCATGGAGCTGCTCTCCACTGCCGCGCTGTGAGCGCTGACGCCTGGCTGGCGCGCTCATCCGACCCCGACCGGCTGAGCATCAGCCACCTGCTCGGGCGCATGCGGTTCGTCTGACAAACCGAAGCGCCGATGCAGCCGCGCAAGCGGGCGCGGCGCCCACCAGTTCCACTTGCCGGCGAGGCGCATGAATGCCGGCACGAGGGTCGATCGGACGATGGTCGCGTCCATGAGCACGGCCAGCGTCAGGCCCGTGCCGAACAGCATCATGAACGACACGCGCGAGCGGGAGATCGCCGCGAAGACGATCGCCATCAACACCGCGGCGGCGGTCACGATCCGGCCGGTCCGACCAAGACCGATCGCAACGGCGTGTTCGTTGTCGGCGGCGGTGCGACCTGAGCTCAGCCACTCCTCTCGGATCCGCGAGAGCAGGAACACCTCGTAGTCCATCGACAGCCCGAAGGCAACGCAGAACATCAGCGGCGGCATGGTCGACGTGAGGTATCCGGTGGCGGTGAGGTTCGGATAGAGCCAATGGAGGTGGCCTTCTTGAAAGATCCAGACCATTGCGCCGAAGGTAGCGGTCAGCGACAGCGTGTTGAGCAACAACGCCTTCACGGGCATCACGATGCTGCCAGTGAACAGGAACAGCAGGACGAATGTCGCAAGTGCGATCAGGCCGATGACGTAGGGCAGCGGCGCGCTGATCGCGTGAAGGCTGTCGCGGTCCTCTGCGGCCTGGCCGCCGAACCAGACCGGAAACGGAGCCGGCACAGACTCGGCGGCGCTCAACGCCTTCTTGGATGCCGATGACTGCGGGTCGGATGAGGTCGCGAGGACGAGGTAGGAGGAGCCGTCCGCAGACATCGCCGCGCTGCCATCGCCGACCCGCCGGCCGTCGGCGTACTCACCGGTTGCCGACCGCACTCCGAGTACGCCACTTACCTGGGACAGCTTGGTGGCATACCCGCCGATCTGAGCCTGAGCCGCGCCGACCTTGGGGATGACGACGTTGATGGTCGACGCCGAGTCGGCCGCAAAGCTCGCATCGACATCCTGGCCGACCTGGTACGCCGAGGCACTTTGCGGCAGCACACGCTGATCAGGGAAGCCGAACTTCACATGAAGAAACGGCAGACCCACGAAGACCAACAGGGCCACCACGACGACCCCGACCGGCACGGCTCGTCCCATCACGCGCTGCGCGAATCGATACCAGAAGGTCTGCTCTACGGTCTTCGGCGTCGGTTCCGCGCGATGCAGCAGCCGGCGCAGCCAGGCCCGGACGTCGAGGGACTCGAGCCGCCCGGCGAGCAAGGTGAGCACCGCAGGCAGGATGACCAGAGCCGCGGTTGCCGCGAACGCCACCACCGCGATGCCGGCGTAGCCGAACGAGCGAAGGAAGTAGAGCGGGAAGGCCAGCATCGCGGCGAGCGAGAGCCCGACAGTCAGCGCGGAGAACAGCACGGTTCGGCCGGCGGTCTGCATCGTGCGCCGTACTGCGTCGTCGGGCGCAAGCCCGCCGCGCACCTCCTCGCGATAGCGGCTCACGATGAACAAGCTGTAGTCGATGGCCAGCGCGAGGCCCATCGCGGTCGTCATGTTCAGCGCGTATACCGAGACACTGGTAAAGACGGCCAGCAGGCGAAGGATCGCCATCGTGCCGATGATCGAGGCCAGGCCGATTGCTACGGGCAGCAAGGACGCGATCAGGCTTCCGAACACCCAGAACAGCGCGATCACGGTCAACGGGATCGCGATCATCTCCGACTTCGTGAGATCGGACTTCACATCGTGGTTGACCTCGCTGTAGACGGTGTCGATGCCTCCGGCTTTCACCGTCACACCGTCACGGGTACCCGTCAGCTCCTTGACGGCGGCAGCCGCGCGGTCGGGTGCCTGGGTGTCATTGCCGATCACTCGTGCCACGACAAGGGCG
>DATAVE010000151.1:0-3942 GCA_036267875.1 Mycobacteriales bacterium | reverse complement strand
GTGATGGCCCCACACGCTCATCGAGAGCGCGGCGAACCCGAGCAAGGACAGAACCGTCGGCTTGTAGCCGGCAAACGGCCGCCCGGCGAAGGTCGACAGAACCTCGGCGACCGCTCCGACGAACGGGAAGAACATGACGTAGACCACGGGATGGCCGTAGAACCAGAAGAGGTTCTGATATCCGACGTTCCAGACGTCGTGCGTGAAGACCGACGGGTCCATCCGGCCGATCGCGAGAAGCGTGAGCGCGGCGAGCAGCGACGGAAAGGCCCCGAGCACCATGAGGACGGTCGCCACCATCGACCACGTGAAGATCGGGAGCCGCAGCATGGTCATCGTCGGACCGCGCTTGAAGATCGCCGTGAACAAGATCGTCCCTGCCATGCAGATCATCCCGGATGCCGCACAGAAGGTGCCGAAGATCCACAGCGCCTCGCCGTGCCCTGGCGAGTAGACGCTGTCCGAGAGCGGTACGTACGCTGTCCATCCCGAGCTTGCTGCCCCGCCGATCACCGCGAACCCAAGGAGGATCGCCACGGCGCCGAGGAGATAGAGCCAGAAGCCGAGCATCGCGATTCGTGGCGCGGCGATTGCGGGAGCGCCGATCTGGAGCGGAACCAGATACATGCCAAATGCCATCGCGAACGGCGTGAAGACGAGGTAGATCATTCCCGAGCCGTGGATCGTGAACAACTGGTTGTAGACACCCGCCGAGACGACGTGAAGGTGAGGCTGGGCCAGCTGAGCCCGCATCACGAGGGCGAGCGCCCCCATGCCGAAGAACAGGCACAACGCGGTCAACATCGTGAGGATTGCGATCCGCTTGTGATCACTGGTGCCGAGCCACCCGCCGGTCATCAGCGCCGAGTCGGACAGCGCAGGCCGCGGCCTCGTAGAGCCGCGCATCACGCCGCCGGCGACGGACGGGCCGCGCGGCCGGCGAGCCAGATGCGGTATTGCGTGAGCGGCACCGCTTTCAGCTGGAAGGTCATGAACGCGTGATCCTCGCCGCAGAACTCCGCACAGTGCCCGCCCCACGTGCCGGGGTGGGGAACGGTGATCACGAAGGAGTTCAAGTGGTCAGGCAACGCGTCCATCTTGAAGCGGAACGCGGGCACCCAGAAGGAATGGATGACGTCTTGTGATGCCACCTCCACCCGCACCGGGCGCCTCGCCGGCAACACGAGCGTCGGGTAGTGACCGTCGAGGCAGCTTCCTGTGACCTGCACTCCGGTCCCGACGTAGTCGAAGCGCCAGCACCACTGGAAGCCGGTCACGCGAACGACCACTGGCGCCGCCGTGGGAGCGCGATTGTCCGCGGCCATAGCGCCCCGGGTGACGAAGACGACCACCAGTGCGACCACCAGAAGCACGGCCGCATAGATCGCCTCTGCTCGAGGATGCTCGGTCGCCTGCGAGGCCGGATCAGCGCCTCGGGCGCGGTAGCGAAGAAGCGCGAACCCGAACAACCCGACGACCGTCACGAAGACGATCCCTGCGATCACCGTCTCGAACAGCAGCGTGTCATCGAACTGTGTCCGGAACGGCACGGTCTGGTCGTCTCTCGCGAAGGGACGCCGGAGCGGCCGCACCCGGCTGCCGCCGGAGTGCCCTGCTCCCCCATGAATAAACGCCGACCAGGGCTCAGGGTTTTCTTGCGATGACACCAGGTATGAGTTCGTCGCCGCCCTGCGGGGCGCATTCGTGACGTTGGGAGGGATGAGGTGTGAGGGCTCCGGACCCAGCCGAGAAAGCAGCGCGTCGTCAACGGCTCCGCATGATCTCCACCGCCGCATTTCTGTGCTCGATCGCCGGAACACTTCTCTTCGCGATCGCCTACGTCGCCGTCGGACACGGGGAGTTCGCGACCACGCAGAACAAGCTGCTCGGCAGCGGTCTCGGCATCGCGATGGGTGGCCTGTGCATCGGCCTGGTGACCCTTGCGAAGGCGGCGCCGACAGATGTCCACGGCGAGCAGCAGCGGGAGCCGCACCACTCTGCGCCATCCGATGCGCGAGAGGCCGAGACCCTCCTCGCTCGCGGCGCCGCGCAGCTGGGCCTGCGCGACCAGCCGCTGCTACGCCGCTCGCTGCTGACCGCGCTCGGCTTGCTCCCATTGCCGTTCGTGCTCGGCCTGCGTGACCTGGGACCACGCCCGCGCAGCGCGCTTCAGATCAACGGATGGCGCAAGGACGACCTGCTGATCGACGAGACCAGCAAGCAGCCGCTCCGGGTGGGTGATCTCGACATCGGCGCAATGACGACTGTGCTGCCTCCTGGCGTCTCGAACCCGGACCTGCCGGTGGCCGCCGAGAGCGCGGTTGTGGTGATCCGGCTTCCGCCTGGGGTGAACCGTCCTCTGCCGGGACGCGAGGACTGGGCGGTCGACGACCTTGTCGCCTACTCCAAGATCTGCACGCACGCCGGCTGCCCGGTCGGCCTGTACGAACAGCAGACGCACAACCTGCTGTGCCCCTGCCATCAGTCGACCTTCTTCGTTCCCGATGGGTGTGCGGTGCTGTTCGGGCCGGCTGCACGGTCACTTCCGCAGCTGCCCATCTACGCCGACGAGAACGGTTATCTGCGAGCGCAAGACTCTTTCGACCAACCGCTCGGGCCGAGCTTCTGGGAGCGGGGGTGAACCACGCAGCGCCTCGCTGGAAGCGGGCGTTCGACACCACTGACCGACGGCTGCGCATTGCGAGTGGGTTCCGGGAGCAGGCCGCGAAGGTCTTTCCGGACCACTGGTCGTTCATGCTCGGCGAGATTGCGCTCTACAACTTCATGATCCTGGTGCTGACCGGCATCTATCTGACGTTCTTCTTTCGCGCCGCCGACACTCCAGTCGCCTATCACGGGTCCTACGTGCCACTGCGCGGGGTGCAGGTGAGCGAGGCCTACTCATCCGTACTTCACATCTCCTTCGACGTGCGCGGTGGCCTGCTGATCCGCCAGATCCACCACTGGGCCGCCTTGCTGTTCGTGGCCGCGATCGTGATCCACGCCTGCCGGATCTTCTTCACCGGTGCGTTCCGGCGTCCGCGTGACGTCAACTGGCTGATCGGCGTCACGATGCTGGTCTTGGCCATCGCCGAAGGATTCGCGGGCTACTCGCTTCCCGACGACCTGCTATCCGGGACCGGCCTGCGCATCGCCTACTCGATCCTCGAGTCGATCCCGGTGGTGGGCAGCTATCTAGCGGTCCTCATGTTCGGCGGCCAGTACCCGGGCACCGGCGTGATCTTCCCGCGGCTGTTCATCCTGCACGTCTTCGTCTTACCGGCGATGATCGCCGGACTTCTCGGCGCTCATTTGCTGATCGTCTGGCGACAGAAGCACACACAGTTCGGCGGTCACGGCAAGACGGCCGACAACGTGGTGGGCTCGAAACTGTATCCCGGCTACGCCACGAAAAGCATCGGCCTGTTCTTCGGCGTCTTCTCGATGCTCGCGTTCCTCGCGACGTACGCCCAGATCAACCCGATCTGGCTGTACGGACCCTACGACGCGACATCGGTATCCGCAGGATCGCAACCCGACTGGTACATGTTCTGGCTGGAAGGATCCTTGCGGCTCATGCCGCCGATCGAGAGCCGCTTCGTCGGTCACACCATCGACTGGAACGTCTTCGTGCCTGCCGTTGTCGTCCCAGCGGCGCTGTTCGGAGGAATGATCGTCTATCCGTTCGTCGAGCGCCTGTTAACCCGCGATCGAGCCGACCACGATCTCCTCGACCGTCCGCGCGACCATCCGGTCAGGACCGCGATCGGCGTGGCGACGCTGGCCTACTACCTGGTGCTATCCGTGGCCGGTGCCAACGACCTCATCCCGCTCACCTTCGGATTGGACATGATGGCGTTCACGCGAGGCCTGCAGGTCGCCGTCATCGTCCTTCCACTGCTGAGCTTCGCCGTCGTCCGCCGCTGGTGCCATCGGCTGCAG
>DATAVE010000150.1:0-8217 GCA_036267875.1 Mycobacteriales bacterium | reverse complement strand
GGCGGTTGTTGACCTGCATCCGGATCGGGGGCACCGGCAGCCGGGACAACGCGTCCGCGATGACGAGCGGGATCTCGACCTCGTAGTGGAACGGCAGGCTGTCACGGTCGATGACGTCGATGTCGGCCTGCAGGAACTCGCGGTACCGGCCCTCCTGCGGACGCTCCCCACGCCAGGCCTTCTGGATCTGGTAGCGCCGCAACGGGAAGTCGAGCTTGCCGGCGTTCTCGAGGACGTAGCGCGCGAACGGCACGGTGAGGTCGAAGTGCAGCCCGAGCCCGGCGTCGGGATCGGACTTCGCCTCGGCCTGCAACCGGCGCAGCAGGTAGATCTCCTTGTCGGTCTCCCCCTTGCGCAGCAGCTGGTCGAGCGGCTCTACCGCACGGGTCTCGATCGAGGCGAAACCGTGCAGCTCGAAGACCTCGCGGACGGTGTCGACGACGTGCTGCTCGATCAGTCGCTCGCGCGGGAGCCACTCGGGGAAGCCGGACATCGGCGTGGGGCGGGCCATCTCAGCTCACAATCCGCGGGTCACGGGCGGCGCGGCGAGCTCGGCGAGGAACGGGTTGGTGGCGCGCTCACGCCCGATCGTGGTGTCCGGCCCGTGACCCGGGCGTACGACGGTCTGGTCGGGCAGTGCGAGTGGCACGGCCACCAACGACTCCAGCATCTGCTCGTAGGAGCCACCCGGCAGGTCGGTGCGACCGATCGAGCCGGCGAACAGCAGGTCGCCGGAGAAGAACTCCTCGCCGCCGGTGAACGTGACCGACCCCTCGGTGTGGCCGGGTGTCGCATCGACCCGCAGCGACAACCCGGCGAGCTGCAGGACCTCGCCGTCGACCAGTTCGCGGACGTCGGCGGGCTCCGACCACTCGAGCCGGCCGAGGATCGGAGTCCCCGGCGGCGCCCCGACGCCGTAGTTCGGGTCGGTGAGCATCGCGCGGTCGGCCGGGTGGATCAGCGCCGGGACGTCCTTGGCCCCGCAGACCGGGGCGACCGACCAGACGTGGTCGACGTGGCCGTGGGTGAGCAGGACCGCGACCGGCTGCAGCCGGAGCTCGGCGAGAAGGTCGTCGAGCGGGCCTTCGGCACCGTGCCCCGGGTCGATGACGACGCACTGCTCGCCCTTCTGGGGTGCGACCACCCAGCAGTTGGTCTGCCAGGGGCCGGCAGGGAAGCCAGCGACGAGCACGAAGGTCCTTTCAGGGAGGCTTCAGGTCAGCCTAGCGAGCGCCTCCTACAATCGTCGCGGCCGTTTCCTGCGATCTCTGGAGGACCCACGTGGCGACCAGCCGCCGTCGCGAACGCGAGCTCGCCCGTCGCCGGTACGAGAGACGTCGCCAGCTTCAGATGGAGCGCAGGGCCAAGGCCAAGCGACGCAACACCTGGCTGGGCGCGAGCATCGGAACGGCGGCCGTCATCGCCGTCGCTGTGCTGCTGATCGTCCATTTCGCGAGCAGCTCGCCGAAGAAGACCGTCGCGTCCGTCTCGTCGGGGGCCACGCCGTCGGCGGCAGCCACGCCGACTCCGACCGCTAGCACGGCGGCAGTCAAGGCGCCGGTGAAGTGCGCGAAGATCAAGCCGAACCCGACCGCCAAGGGCCAGCCGAAGATCCCGCAGCCCAAGGGGAAGCTGTCGAAGAAGCTTGTCGTCAAGGACGTCAAGAAGGGCCACGGCCCGGCGGCCAAGGCCGGTGCGAGCCTGTCGGTCACCTACATCGGTGTCTCGTGCGACACCGGCAAAGTCTTCGATGCGACGTACAAGGACGGCGGGAAGCCCTTCACCGTCTCGCCGTTGGGCACCGCCGGCGTGATCACGGGCTGGAACAAGGGCCTGGTCGGCGTCAAGGCCGGAGGGGTGCGCGAGCTCGTGATCCCCGCGGCCGAGGCCTACGGTCCGGCCGGGTCGGGCGCGATCGCTCCCAACGACACCCTGGTGTTCCTCATCACCGTGAAGTCGGTCAAGGCCGCCTGAGTCGAGGCCCTTCGACTCGGCGCACGCGGCTTAGCGCGGCGGGTGGGAGACGGCTCAGGCGGCTGAGGTCACGCGGTAGACGGCGTCTAGTTCCGGCGAAGCGCTATGCACCCAAACGGGCGACGCGACAAAACCAGGAGCGTTCGACCGCACGTTATCGCGCGTCCTTGCACCTACTTGCAGGAGGACAGCATGACAGAGCTAGACGAGATGGCTCGGCAGTTGGCCGTGCCGCCATGCCCGGACTGGTGCCGGCGCATCGAAGACGACCCCAACGACAGCGAGCATCGCTACGTGTACGACGGTTGCGGGCCCGAAGACGATGGGAGCGGAATCACTACCAGGCATTCGGTCAGCACGTCACTGTCCGTCAGGTCGAGCGTCAGCAGGATGGTGTGGTCACGCTCCTGTCCGCCGACGATCGACATCGACGAGGTCGAGCTAACCGAGCCGCGGCAACAGCGCGGGATGTGCCACATGGCAATCGCGGGGTATCCGATCGGGCCTGAGCGTGTCGAAACGAGGACATGAGGTCGGGCTGTCAGCCTGGAAGTGGCCCACCTCGGCCGTGTCGCCCCCGTGAACGGTCGAGGTGGGTCCACACTCCGCGGTAGCGCCATGCCCCCGTGGAATGGCGCTACGCCGTGCGGTTGTCCTGCCTCCGGCCGGCACTAGTAACCGATAGTGGCTCGCAGTGTTACTCCACGTCACCGGATCCCGGTACGGCGTTGAGCGCGCGTCGAGTTGACGCCAACGACCACCATTGGTGCTCAGACTCGATTCGAAGGACACTCAGCAGATGAGTGAGAGTCAGAACGACACCTTCACCGCCGCTTGTGCGCTCTACATCGCCGCCGTCACCATCAACGACGCCGCACTGGTCCTACGGTCTAGCGATGCTCCCACGGACGCGATCGCCCTCGCCAACAGCCTGGTGGCCGCAACGGATGTCTCCACTGCCCGTGGCGCTCTCTACGAGATGCTGATCTCAAAGGGCTGGACCCCCCCGGCACATGCCACCTCAGGGATGTTGCAGGACGAGCATCTGCGACGCGAGGGCACCGGGTCGATTGAGGCTTGAAAGCCGCACTTGGGAGGGTCCGGCGCCAGCATCAGCCCACAGCGCGGTTCGTGCCCGTAGGTCATCACCAGGGACGCTCGAGGTTGGCGTCGTCTGGTACGGGAAGCCCCCGTGCATGCGATACCGCCGGCTTGGTCTACTCGGGGTTGCTGTGTCCTTTGCTCGCAGCGAGCAAGGCAAGAAACTCATCCGCCAGGCTCGCCAGAAGTACGACACGCCTGCCAACCGCGCGAAGGCTCGTGAGGCCGTGAGTGGACTGCGAGCAAGCGCCCACACGAGGCGAACCTAGACGGCGTCTGGAAGTCGCCCGCGCTTCACATCCGCTCCGTGGACGTCGACCGGCCCGGACGGCTAGTGCCGATGGTGCACAGCCTGTGGACGGTGTCGCGCAACAGCACGTCCGCTGCCTTCTGAACCAGTCGCCGCGAAGGGCGTGAGCTACCGCAATCTGAGTGTCGAGCTGGATGCGGACCGGTCGGGCCACCGCGAGCAGGCAACGTCAGTGCCATCCGGGGGTGCACCGCCTCTCCAGTCGTACCGGCCGTGCTGTCTTCGACGCGCGCGGGGCTGATACCTGCTGGCAGGTGGCGATTGGCATTACTCGGACCTTGCGGTCGGTCCTGCCCGGTCAGGTGGACAGTGCGACATCAAGGCAGTGAGGGCACGCCTGCTCGTCGGTCGTGTCGAACCGTCCGGTCATCCGGTCGGGTCGCTGCCCACAGAGCGATCGATGCCCGTTGAGGGTCCGATAGGCGGCATGCGCGATCGGGCTGTCCGCGACGTACCCAGCTTCGAAGGTTGTCTGCGTCATCGTCCCCCCAGACCCATCGTGGTCGTGGACCTGGCCGTTGAGTACCCCGTCCGCCACCGCGAACACCGAACCGGGCATCGTCTGTGCGAAGGGTCGGCGAGAGCCGGCGCGGGTACGACCTCGCCATGGAGCACATGGAGAGTCCTGCCAAGGCCGAGCGCAAGCAAGCGCGTGAGCGACAGTTCCTACCGCCTCTGTGGCCCCTGCTTGTCATCGTCGTCGTGATCGTCGGCGTCACGGTGTGGGTCGCCCACTGACCGCAGTGACCGAATCGGGCCCAGACGGTAGACGGGCCGACGCTCTCGCGAGCGGCTGTGAGTGTGTTCCGGCGCTCTTGGCTGAACGGGTTACGCGACGGCTGGCCATATGCGAAGGTCGGAGCGTTCTCGCAAGCCCGACGGGGACGACATGCGGGTCACGTCATCCAGGGCAGACGGAGATCAAGGGGACTGGAGGACAAATTGGGACGCTCGTTGATCTCGTCGGTGGTCGCGGTCACGGTAGCGGCGGTGATGACGGTGAGCACCGTAGTGGACTCCTCGGCTGCGGCGACGTCCGCAGCGGCTAGCAGTCACAAGCCGCCCGGCAGCCCCAAGGCGTACAAGTTCGCTCTCAAGCTGCACGGCCAGCCGGTCCATTGGAACAAGTGCCAGAGCATCGACTACCGCTTCAGCAGGTCCAAGTCGCCGGCGCACGGGCTGACACAGGTAAAGCACGCCATCAAACTTCTGCACCGCGGAAGCGGGTTGCGGTTCAAGTACCTCGGCAGGTCCAAACTCGTCCCCGGGAACACCACGAGCTATCCAGGCAAGACCAGGCTGCTCATCGGTTGGTCCACACCCGCGAAAAGCTCCGCTCTCGCCCAGTCCGGTGGCGGGGAGGCAGGCGTCGGCGGCTTCCGTTACGAGAATACCGGGGAGATCACCCAGGGCTCGGTCGTGCTCAACCGTAAAGTCAGATTGGCCCGCGGCTTTGGCAAAGGACCCACGAACGGTGAACAAGGCACCATCGGTCAACTGCTCTTGCACGAGCTCGGTCACGCCGTTGGGCTCGCTCACGTGCAGAGCCCATCTCAGATCATGTATCCCGAACTCACCCGCAAGCTCGCCCGTTACGGTGCCGGCGACCTCACCGGCCTCGCCAAAGTCGGCAAACAACAACGCTGCTTCTAAAGCCTGGCAGCCTGCGACTGCCGCACCCTTAGGTCACGGTTCGCGTGCTCCAGGGTGGACTCGGAGAGGTTCCGGGCACACGGCGAGCGCTTCCAGGACGCCGCGAGCCTGCTCAGCGCGCGGAACGGGCTCCGCCACGTCATGAATCTGTCGCGTGGCGTAGCGCGACCCATACTGCTGCGGTGCGCTCGCCGGGAGACTCCTAGGTCAGGCGCCTGCGAGGTGAAATCAAGCCGCGGAGGTCACGCGATAGACGTCGTACACGCCCTCGACGCCGCGAACCAGCCGTAGCAGGTGACCGAGGTGCTTGGTGTCACCCATCTCGAAGGTGAACTTCGAGATGGCCACGCGGTCGCGGGTGGTCGACACCGCGGCCGACAGGATGTTGACGTGCGCGTCGGACAGGACGCGGGTGACGTCGGAGAGCAGCCGGTTGCGGTCGAGCGCCTCGACCTGGATCGCGACCAGGAACACCGACCCGGAGGTGGGCGCCCACTCGACATCCTGCATCCGCTCGGGTTGGGTCGCGAGGGCTCCGACGTTCGGGCAGTCGCTGCGGTGGACCGACACGCCGTGGCCGCGCGTCACGAAACCACGGATGTCATCACCGGGCACCGGCGTACAGCAGCGGGCCAGCTTGGCCCAGACCTCCGGCGCACCCTTCACCAGCACGCCAGGGTCGCCACCGGGTCGCGCCCGGGTCGCGCCGCGGGTCGGGGTGGCGGTCTCGGCGATGTCCTCGACGGCGCCCTCGGGACCGCCCAGCCCCTGCACCAGTCGCTGGACGACTGACTGGGCGGAGACGTGGTTCTCACCGACTGCGGCGTAGAGGGCCGACACGTCGGCGTAGTGCAGGTCGCGCGCGAGCGTCGTCAGCGCGTCGCCGCCCATCAGGCGCTGCAGCGGCAGACCGGCCTTGCGCATCGCACGGCTGATCGCCTCCTTGCCCAGGTCGATCGCGTCCTCCCGACGCTCCCGGGCGAACCATTGCCGGATCTTGTTACGCGCGCGCGGCGACGTGACGAACGACATCCAGTCACGGCTGGGGCCGGCCGTCTCCGCCTTCGACGTGAACACCTCGACGACGTCGCCGTTGTCGAGCTGGGACTCCAGCGGCACCAGCCGGCCGTTGACCCGAGCGCCGATACAGCGATGGCCCACCTCGGTGTGGACCGCGTACGCGAAGTCGACCGGCGTCGCCGCGGCCGGCAGCGCGATGACGTCGCCCTTCGGGGTGAACACGAACGTCTCCTGCGCGTGCAGGTCGAAGCGCAGCGAGTCGAGGAACTCCCCCGGGTCCTGGGTCTCCCGCTGCCAGTCGACCAGCTGCCGCAGCCAGGTCATGTCCTGGCCGCTCCCGCCCGAGGACTCCTTGTACTTCCAGTGCGCCGCGATGCCGTACTCGGCGCGACGGTGCATCTGCGAGGTCCTGATCTGGACCTCGACGGGATTGCCCTGCGGTCCGATCACGGTGGTGTGCAGCGACTGGTAGAGCGTGAACTTCGGCATCGCGATGTAGTCCTTGAACCGGCCGGGCACCGGTGACCACAACGTGTGGATGATCCCCAGTACGCCGTAGCAGTCGCGCTCGCTCTCGACCAGGATCCGCAGGCCCACCAGGTCGTAGATGTCGGCGAAGTCCCGGCCGCGGACGATCATCTTCTGGTAGATCGAGTAGTAGTGCTTCGGTCGACCCGTCACGATCGCCTTGATCTTTGCGGTCTTCAGCTCAGCCTTGACGATCTCGCTCGTGGTCGACAGATAGGTGTCGCGCGAGGGCGCGCGCTCAGCGACCAGCCGCACGATCTCGTCGTACCGCTTCGGGTAGAGCGTCGCGAAGGAGAGGTCCTCGAGCTCCCACTTGATGGCGTTCATACCGAGCCGGTGGGCAAGCGGGGCGTAGATCTCGAGGGTCTGCTTCGCGGTGCGCTGCTGCTTGTCGGGCGGCAGCCACGACAGCGTCCGGACGTTGTGTAGCCGGTCGGCCAGCTTGAGGATCAGCACCTTGGGATCGCGGGCCATCGCGATCACCATCTTGCGGATCGTCTCGGCCTCGGCCGAGTCGCCGTAGCGGACCTTGTCCAGCTTGGTCACGCCGTCGACCAGCCGCGTGACCTCGTCGCCGAAGTCCCGCGTCACCTCTGACAGTGAGAGTGCGGTGTCCTCGACGGTGTCGTGCAGCAGCGCGGCGCAAATCGTCTCGGTGTTCATGCCGAGCTCGGCGAGGATAGTGGCCACCGCGAGGGGATGCGTGATGTACGGGTCGCCCGACTTGCGCTTCTGGTCCTGATGCCAGTGCGCGGCGACCTCGTAGGCACGTTCCACCGTCCGCACGTCCGCCTTGGGGTGGTGCGCGCGGATGGTCTTGATCAGCGGTTCGAGGACAGGGTTCACGCCGGACCCCCGCTGTGCTCCAAGCCTCGCCAGGCGGCGGCGGACCCCGGCGCCGGGTGAGGCGGGCTGCGCCGCAGACGCGAGCCCCTGACGAGTTTGGCGAGTTGGACGGGCGGTGCGCTCCGTGCCCAGGGAGGCGCGGGGGGGCGCTCCCCCAGGGGATGACGGCGAGGTTTCGCGCGCCGGTACATGGAGGTCGCCGGACGCGCCGGTCTGCGGCCCGGTCGCCGTTACCTGGTCCGTCTCGCCGCGGTCCTGCCCGCCCAACTGGGCGGAGTCCGCTGATTTCCCGATCCGGGCAGCCCCTTCGGCGCCGGCCGTGGCGGTCGTCATTACATCACCGGCCACAAGCGCTCCTCGCATCTGCCAGGTTCTTAGTCTACTTGCGGTTATTAACCCGCGGGTAGCGTCCTGGCATTCCGCAGTTCAGGAACGTTTGCAAACGGTTTCAGACTTCGAGGAGTGACCGGACCTCCAGGTCGGGGATCGCTGCGCGGCCCTTCAGGAACGACAGCTCCATCAGGACCGCGACGCCGACGACTTGCGCGCCCGCCCGGTGGATGAGGGAGGCCGTGGCACGGGCGGTGCCGCCGGTGGCGAGCACGTCGTCCACGATCAGCACCCGCTCCCCTGGCTCGAACGCATCCTGGTGGACCTCAAGGGTGGCGCTGCCGTACTCCAGGTTGTACTCCTGGGCGAAGGTCGCCGACGGCAGCTTGCCCTTCTTGCGGACCGGGACGAACCCGGCCCTGATCTCGTAGGCGACCGGGGCGGCGAGGATGAAA
>DATAVE010000149.1:0-8520 GCA_036267875.1 Mycobacteriales bacterium | reverse complement strand
GACGCGGCCGGTGTGATCGGGCACGTCAACAGCGCGTACACCCAGCTCAACGGCCCGGGCACGAAGCCGCCCGTCACCGCGGGCATCGTGTTCGGCGGCGCGGCCATCATCGGAGTCGTGAACATCATCTTGTTCGTGGCGCTGACCACGGTCGGCTCGGTGATCTACAACCTGTGCGCCGACCTCGTCGGCGGGATCGAGATCACCCTCGCCGAGCGCTGACGGCCGGAGAGGTATCCGGTTTGGAACCCGCCGCGGCGGGCCAGTAGAGTTTCTCCTCGCGTCGCAATCCGCGTAACGGGCCTGTAGCTCAGACGGTTAGAGCGCATCCCTGATAAGGATGAGGCCGGAGGTTCAAGTCCTCCCAGGCCCACGTTTCGCCCCTCATCTGGAGGTCCCGGTGAAAAAGCCCGCCGTACTCCTCGTCGGCGCCATCGCGGCTGCGGTCGTCGTGCTCAAGCGGCGTCAGAGCCGGGCCGACGCCGCACTGTGGCGCGAGGCAACATCGGATACCTCGCGCTGAGGGGTCGGGCGAGCACCGGCACCGAGAACTACCTGGGGACGTAGCTCAATTGGCAGAGCACCGCCTTTGCAAGGCGGGGGTTAGGGGTTCGATTCCCCTCGTCTCCACTCCACACAGGCTCCGCGGAGGTACCCGTTGGCCGACCACCACAAGGTCGAGTTCGTCGACCAGTTGGGCAACCGGTTCATGCTCGACACGTCGTTCGAGGTCGTGGTGAACGGCGAGGTCGGATACATCGAGGAAAACGCCCATACGTCTCCGGGGCGGATGCACGTCTACTTTCCCGAGCGTGGCCACGACCGCACGCTGAGCCTTTCCGACTTCGAGTCCATGTCGGAGGCAGCGCGGCACTGGGTCGCCGGATTTCTCGCGGGGAGCGAGCCGGGTATCTACGAATATCTCGGTACTAACCGGCTCGAGGAGGCTCCCGATCCAACGCCCGCCGAGTGGTCGCGGTGGAAGGAATACACGGCCCTCTTCCGGAAGTCTGGGTTTGCGCCTTGGCTGAACTCCCGACCCGTAACCCCGCTGGAGATCACCGACGAGGAACTTGCTGAGCTGCGGGTCGACGGCGAGTTCCGCCCATGGTCGTACGCAGGCGAACGCGTCTGGGTGCCCTCGGGCGATACCTGGGTCGAAGCGGATCCCCAGCCCGAGCTGGATGAAGGTGAGCTGGCCGGCTCAATCTGCTCAGTACGTGGGCATCCCGATCTGATGCAGCTCGCGAGTGGCTGGGAGATCTGTCTGGACTGCGCAGAGGTCACGGCGTACTGAGGTCACCGAAACGGCCACCCGTGCGACGTCAGACTCGTTTTAGGTAATCCAAGACGGCTGCAGACACGACGGCCGGGTCCTCGAGCATCGGCCAGTGCCCGACGCCGGGCAGCCTGGTGATGGGCGCGTGCGGCATCCGTTGCTCGACTGTGGCGATCATGTGTTCGCCGCTCACCGGGTCGTCGGGTCCCCAGATGAAGGCCACCGGTACGGCGGTCGTCTCCATGGCCGTCACCCATGCCTCGCCGTCGATCTTTCGGTCTGCGATGTAGTGCAGCAAGGTTGCCGCCAGTCGTCTGCCGTCCTGATCGGCGAACGCCACCGAAGGTCGTGCGCCTGCTCGTCGGTCAGCGGATGGGCCGGGCCGAAGGTGGCCGCCACCGCCTGCGTCCATAGGCCCTCGTCGATGAGCGCTGCGAGGACATCGCCATCGGGACCGAGCAGTGCGAGCTGGCCGTCGGTGGGGCGATGGAGCGCCGGATAGATGCCGCCGTTGAAGAGCACTACGGACGTGACGACGGGAGACTCTCGGCGGAGCAGCTCCTGGGCGATCGATGAGCTGTAGTCGTGGGCCACGACAGCCGACTGCGAGATACCGAAGTGGTCCCACAGCTGCTCGATCAGGTCGGCCTGCTCGCGCAAGCCGTATGGATAGGGAAAGGGCTTGGCTGACTTCCCGAAGCCGAGCAGGTCAGGCGCGATGACGCGGAACTCGGGAACCAGGTCCTCAGCCAGGCGGTGCCAGTCATACGACGAACCCGGATAGCCGTGGAGCAAGGTGACCGTGGGACCGTCCCCACCGGTCCACACGAACAGCTCGGCCTGACCCGTCTTGGTTTCGACGACCACGCGCGATCCGGCGTCCCACCACGAGGAGAGCGTCACGGCGCTGATTCTCAACCGGTAGCGCACCGGCTGTGCAGGGCAGGGGCCACGGGCTCCGATCCCGTTGCTTGGTCAAGCTGGTCACGGAGTCGGTCGCGGGTGCGTTGCAGGCGCTTGCGTGCAGTGACGGCGCTGATGCCGATCGCCGTCGCGGCTTGTTCGCAGCTGAGGCCGTCCCAGTAGACCAGCGTTATCAGCTCACGGTCTTTGGTGTCGAGTGCTTCGAGTGCGTCGATGACGTCGAGGTCTGACTCGGGCACTTCCACCGCCCCCGGCAACGTCGACCACAGTCGTTCGGTCGCGGCGAGGTGCCGTACTGCGCCACGCCTGTGGTTCGCGAGGCTTCGGCGGGCGACGCCGATCATCCAGCCGAGCGCCTCTCCGTCGTCCTCGGGCACTGACCGCAGCCGCCGCCAAACGACGATCAAGACTTCTTGGTAGATGTCGGCAGCGTCGGCCGGCGGCTCCGCGCGCCGAGCCAGGTAGCCAAGAACAGTAGGTCCGCAGACTGTCGCCAGACGTTCGAAGCGCTCGCGGTCGCTCGCGGCGCTCACTGGGTCGGCTCGCAGTTCGCGCGGTAGTCGCGTTCGACCAGCGGTCGCGAGCCGGCAGCGGCGGCGTCCCGCAGCGGCTTCCAGTTGTCGTCGCCGTAGCCGCCGATCGCGTTGATTGCGTCGTACGTGCTCGCGAGCTGCTTCCCGGCGTACGTACGGCCGGCGGCATCACCGGTGTCGTCCGCGTGCAGGAAGGTGGCGTCCCACGGGCAGGTCGTGGCCATGAGTAGGCGAACCCGCAGGCCGGTGACCTGCTGGATCTCGCCGGGCCCGCTCGGCGGGCAGTCGCCGGGTGCGGGAGTGGCGACCTGGTCGATCAGCTCCGGCCACGTGGTGCCGGCGGGCAACGGCCGGCTGGTAGGGGCGAGGGTGGCAACGAACGCTCGGATGTCAGGCGCGCACATGTTGATGAACTCAGAGGTGTCGCTCTCGGTCAGCCCCGGTGGGCCGTAGTGACCCGTCTCCGCGGTGAAGTGCAGCGTCGCAGCGACCGCCACGCCTGGGACGAGGATCATTCCGGCCGCGCCGACGGCAATCATTCGCTTGCGCGACCCGAGGAACGACCGCCGTTGGGTGTTCGCGATCTGTCCTGCCAGCTCGGTGGACCGCTCGGCGAATCCGGAAGCATCGACCTTCCGGCCGGCTGCCTGCAACCGCTCTTCTGTGTTCATGAGGTGCTCCCATCGTGGCGTCTCACTCTGGGAATGTCCGCGCAGCGCCGAGATGTGACGTTCGGCCTCAGACAACAAACGAGGCACCCCGCCGGATGATCGGTGGGGTGCCTCGTGTTGCGAGGGTCTCGCCTAGTTCAGGTGCAGGACCGTCTGCGCAATCCGGATCGCGCCTGGGCCGATCGTGATGACGAACATCGCCGGGAAGATCGTGAAGATCACGGGGAACAGAATCTTCACCGGCGTCTTCGCGGCCTGCTCGCGGACCTTCTGCCGGCGAACCAGGCGGACCTGCGCGGCCTGCACTCGCAGCACCTCGCCGACCGCCATGCCGAGCTCCTCGGCCTGCAGCAGCGAGACGATGAAGGCCGACAGCTCGCGGACGTCGGTGCGATTGCGCAGGAACTCCAGCGCGGTACGACGGTTCACGCCTAGGTCGATCTCGCGGATCATCCGGCTGAGCTCCTCGCCCAGTGGCCCGTCGAGCCGCTCGGTCACCATGGTGAGGGCCTGCTCGAGACCGAGGCCGGCCTCGACCGTGATCGCGAGAAGGTCGAGCGCGTCAGGAAGCGACCGGGCGATCTGCTGCTGGCGGGTCTTGGCGCGTCCGTCGAGCCACACGTCAGGAACGAACGACGCGAGCAGGCCGATGACGATGCCAGCGAGGATGCCGGGCACCTGGTGGGGGTGGATGAACAGGCCGAACACCAAACCGGCAAGTGCCGCGATCGCCTTGTAGGTAAGGACCTTCTCGAGGGTGAGCTTGCTCTCCATTCCGGCGAAGACGATCCGGCGGCGAGTGAGCTCCAGCCGTGCGGCCGGCGACAGCCGCTGGACCAGGCGTCCACCGGCGTCGCCGATCGGCTCGAGGAACCGGTAGGCGAGGCCCGCGTCGGGACGCGGGGCGTTGTCCAGTGCGGACATCGCAGCCTGGGCGTGCCCGGCAAGCGTGGCGCGGCTGGCGTACATGCCGGCTCCGGCCATACCGAGCCCGGCCGCGACGAAGATGACGGCTAGCAGAACCATGGCTGTCAGACCTCCACGCGGACGATGCGCCGCATCCAGAAGAAGCCGACGATCATGAGAGCGCCGGCGGCCGCGATCATCACCAGGCCGATGGTCTGGTGGAACAGCGGGTGCAGGTATGTCGGGTTGACGATGAGCATCACCAGAGCGATGAAGAACGGCAGTGCACCGAGGATGGCGCCGGACAGCCGACCTTCGACGGTGAGCGTTGCGACCTCGCGGACCACCTCGCCACGGCTGCGCATCGTCCGAGCGACGATCCGCAGGATGTCCGCGAGCCGACCACCGGTGCGCTGCTGCACGGTGATCGCCTGAACGGTCCAGTCGACGTCACGTGAGCCGAGGCGCGCGCTCATGATGGCGAGTGCATCTGACAGGTCGCTGCCCATGCGGGTGGAGGCGAGCACACGGCCGAACTCGCTGGAGATCGGCTCGTCCGCCTCCTCGACGACCAGCTCGAGCGCACGTACGACGCTCGCACCGGACTCCAGGCTTGCGGCGATCAGCTCGAGGACCTCAGGGAACTGCTCCTCGAAGTCCTTCTTGCGCTTGTCGACCGAGCGGACCAGCAACAGGTAGGGAACGACCGCTACGACGACCAGCAGGATCACCGCGAGGATCGGTCCTGCGATGAACCAGCCGAGCAGTGCGGCGAACAGCGCGCCGGCGGCCGAGGTGACGGCGAACTCGCCGGCAGTCAGCGACCAGTCGCTGCGGTCCAGTAGCTGACGCACCCGGTCGAGGAGGTCGACGTCGGCCAGCGCCTTCTCGGCCACGATGCCGCTGCGAGCGAGCAGTGCGCTGGTGCGCGCCGCGTCCTCTGGACGAGCCGGCGAGATCGCCTGCAGGTCGAGCGCCGCGCGGAGGTCGGTGATCCGGCGGCCGTTGCTCGCGACGCGAGCGGTCACTGCCAGGACGATTCCGCCACCGACCAGGATGGCTGCGAGGAACTCGATCATCGGGCGGCCCTCCGGCTTGGCGCCGCAGCCGCAACCGCGGTACGACGGAAGATCGTCAACGGAATCTCGATGGAGCGCTCGGCGAGCTTGTCCGCAGCGCGCGGCCGAAGGCCGGTCGAGCGGATCGGGCCCGCGTGACTGCGGTCGAAGATGTCCTGCAGCGTGATCGTGTCGCCCTCGCGGCCCTGCACTTCGGTGATGTGCGTGACCACGCGGGCACCGTCGGTGCGACGGCCGAGCTGCACGATGAGGTCGATCGAGCTGGCAATCTGCTCGCGGATCGCGCGCAGTGGCAGCTCGACGCCACTCATCAGAACCATCGTCTCGAGTCGAAGCAGCGCATCGCGCGGCGTGTTGGCGTGGACGGTGGTCAGCGAGCCCTCGTGACCGGTGTTCATCGCCTGCAACATGTCGATCGCTTCGCCACCGCGAACCTCACCCACCACGATGCGGTCGGGCCGCATGCGCAGTGAGTTGCGGACCAGGTCGCGGATCGTGATCCGGCCGGCACCTTCGGTGTTGGCCGGACGCGACTCCAGACCCACGACGTGGGGCTGGCTGAGCCGGAGCTCGGCGGCGTCCTCGATGGTGACGATGCGCTCGTCGGACGGGATGAACGACGACAGCACGTTGAGCAACGTGGTCTTACCGGTGGAGGTACCACCGGAGACCAGAACGTTGAGCTTGCCGCGGACAGCCGCCTCGAGGAATACCGATGCGTCGGTGCTCAGGGACTCGTGGCCGATCAGATCAGCCACCGTCATCGTGCGCTCCGGGAAGCGCCGGACCGTGAGAACCGTGCCGCCCGTGGACAGCGGCGGGATGATCACGTTGATGCGGCTGCCGTCGTTGAGACGACCATCGGCCATCGGGCTTGCCTCGTCGACGCGACGGCCGACAACCGCAAGCATCCGGTCCGCTACCTGGCGAAGCGCCGCCTCCGAACGGAAGCGCACCTCGCTTTGGTAGATCTTGCCGGCGCGCTCGATGTAGACGGTGTGCGGGCCATTGCACATGACCTCGGTGATGTCCGGGTCGGCCATCAGCGGGGTGAGTGCACCCCAGCCGAGCATGTCGGCCAGCGTCGCGTCGATGAACTCTTCCCGCTCTGCAGGGGAGACGCTCGTCGACGAGGTGCGCAGCACTCGCTCGAGCTGCTTGGCGATCGAGGTGCGAATCTGCCGCTCGTCGACGTCAGCCTCTGCAAGTGCGGCGCCGAAGTCGGCAACGACCGCTGCGCGAACCTTGCCGCGCAGGTCGTCCAGTGCGTCGAACTCGACCTGCTGCTCGCGCACGGGAGCGACGGCAACCATCGCTCGCGGCTCGCCCGGACCGGTCGCCGTGGTGCGGCGGACCCGCTCGGCGGCGGCCGGAGTCCGACCGCGGTCGGTGCGGGAGCCGGGAGCCACGCGTCGCTCCTGGAGCGTGCCGGCGAGCCCAGCAGATGGGCGCGGCGGTGTTGCTCCGTCGTCGTTCCTGGTGGGGAGCTTCACGACTTACCTCCTGAGAGTGCTCGCCACAGGCGACGCAAGGTTGATTGGTCGGTGTAACTGGTAGCCGCGCTGGCGAGCGAGGCCGGGGTGGAGTGCAGTGCCAGGTCGTGCGCGATGGCCATGGCCGCCGGCATGATTGCCCGGCTGATCTTCGATCGTGGTTCCTGGACAGGCGCGACCGTTCCGCGGTTGACCGCACGGCTTACGGCGCGATCGGTGGGCAGGAGCGTCTTGAACCTGCCGCCGAATGCGTCGTTGGCCTGCGCGACCGTGACGCCGACGTCAGGCTCGACCTTGTTGAGCACCAGCCGCAGCCGGGTGTCCTCGAGACCGAGGCGGCTGAGGATGTCGATGAACGTCGTGAGGTTGCGTAGCGATGGCACGTCGGGAGTCGCGAGCACTTCGATGATGTCCGAGCGGTCGAGTGCGGCGATGACCACGTCGTTCAGCGACGGCGGGGTGTCGACGAGCACGATGTCGTAGAGGTTCACGACGCTGTCGAGGACCACGCCGGCATCACGCGCGCCGACGTAGTCCGCGAGTGCGGGATCCCGCGGCGCGGTCAGCACGTCGAATCCGAGCTCGTGGTGACAGACCAGCTCGGGCAGGTGCTCGAGGAACGCATCTGGCTCGAGCTGCTCACCATTGGTCTTGTACAGCCCGTCGTAGATGCTGTACGGGTGCTGGATCTGCAGCGCCGCCGCGACCTCGCCGAACTGCAGGTCGAGGTCGACCAGCAGCACCTTCCAGCCCATCCGGGCGAAGACGGTGGCGATTGAGGTGGCGAAGAACGTCTTGCCGCAGCCGCCGGTCGCCGAGGCGATCGTGACGACCCGCGCGTCGTACTGGACTGGCTCGTCCTCATACTCCGACTCGTCGTCGTACTCAGCCTCGTCGGACTGGAGGTCTTCGTCCTCGACCTGGTCGAGATCGTCGTGTGCGACCACCGGCTGGGTGGGCACCACGACTACGTCGGGCTCGGCGACGATGACCGGCGCGTAGCCGTTCGTCGGGTGCGCCGCGCCGGTGACGTCGGCGATGACGCCGCGGATCACGCCGGAGAAGCGGCCCGCCGCGGACGTCACCTCCTCGCTGATCGCGGTGACGGTGTGGACCGGCACGATGTTGTCCGACAGAGCAGCCGCGTCGAGATCGAGAACGTCGTCGTCCTCGGCATCGTCAACGGCCCCGGCGGTCTCGTCGACCCGGACGTACTTGGTGTCGGTCGGGTAGGCCTCCACCTCGTAGTCGCCGTACGAGGCAAGGTCGTCCTCGTCGTGCGCTGCATCGCTCGCCTCGTCCTCGGTGGAGGAGAGGTGGTGACGCTCCGCGGCGTCGAGCAGATCCCAAAGTGCGGAATCCGCGCGGTCGAGTGCGTTACGTAGCTTGGTCGTCGTGAGTGGTCCGCGGACCGCCTCGCCAATCCCGCCGCTGGCAAGCACTGACTTGTCCATCGCTGACCCGTTGAGGTGAGCGATCGCGACCGAGACGGGGTGCTCGCTTCGCCACCGGGCGATGCGGCGCAGACCCGCCTGGGTCAGCTCCTTGGATCCGACGAGCAGGACGTCGACATCGACCTCACACTCCTCGAGATCACCGGGACGGACGACATCAAGCTCGTCGAACCGTTCGGCG
>DATAVE010000148.1:0-14004 GCA_036267875.1 Mycobacteriales bacterium | reverse complement strand
CCGGACGCGGACGACTACACCGAGCCGTTCTTCATCTGCAACAAGGACTTCCTCGACGACCACTACTGCAGCCAGCAGGTCGACAAGGACCTCAGCGCCGAGGAGGGCACGAACGACAGCGCCAAGCGGGCGCAGGCGTTCGCCGACATGCAGACCCAGCTCGCCGACGACGTGCCGGTGATCCCGATCTGGCAGGGCGGGCAGGTCGCTGCGGTCGGCACCGGCGTCACCGGTGTGCAGTCGACGCTCGACCCGTCGTACACCTTCCGGTTTTGGCTGGTCGGCAAGAGCTAACAGCTACTCGCAACCCAGCGCGTGGCAGCGACGACCGGATCGCTGCGTCGGTACCTGCTGACGCGGCTGATCCTGGTCGTGCCGATGGTGTTCATCCTGCTCACCATCGTGTTCCTGCTGATGCGGGTTGCGCCCGGCAACCCGATTGCGGCATCGGTCGGCGCGCACCTGACGAAGGCCCAGCTAAAGGTGCGCGAGGCACAGGCGGGCTTCGACAAGCCGTTGATCGTGCAGTACGGCGAGTACCTCAAGCATGTCCTCAGCGGCAACTTCGGCACGACGATCACCGACGATCGACCGGTCACGCAGATCATCAAGCAGAACGGTGCCGCGACGCTCGAGCTGACTGTGTCCGCGATGTTCATCGCGGTGCTCGTCGGCGTGCCGTTGGGGTTGCTCGCGGGACGGATGCGCGACACGTGGGTAGACGTTTCCTCGCGGCTGTTCGGGATCGTGATCTACGCCGCGCCGGTGTTCTTCCTCGGCCTGCTCGCCCAGGAGCTGTTCAGCCATGTCCTGCACTGGCTGCCACCGACGAGTCAGGCGGACGTCCTCACCCAGCTCGACATCAAGCCGCACACCAACATCCTGATCCTCGACGCGATGATCGACGGCAAGTGGGGAGACATCCCCAGCCTGCTCAGTCATCTCGTTCTCCCGGCCACGGTCCTGGGTCTCACGATCTCGGGTGTGATCACCCGGCTCGTTCGGGTCAATGTGATCCAGACGCTGAAGGGTGACTACATCGAGGCGGCGCGGGCGCGTGGCATCGGCGAGCGCGGCGTGCTCGTGCGTCACGCGCTGCGCAACGCGATGGTCCCGATCGTTACGGTTACGGGGTTGCAGGCGGCGCTATTGATGTCGGGCGCCGTACTCACCGAGGAGACCTTCAACTGGCCGGGCATCGGCAACCGTTTGGTCTTCTATCTAGAGGCGCGCGACTACACGGCGGTGCAGGGGATCGTCACGGCCTTCGCACTCGCCGTGGTCGTGATCAGCCTGCTGATCGACATCATCAATGCCTGGATCGACCCCCGGGTGAGATTCTGATGGGGGCCATCCGCAATATGCGGGGGCTGCCGCGCGTCTTGTTCTGGGTCGGTCTCACGATCACCGTGATCTTCCTGGTGCTTGCTGTATTCGCGCCGCTGATCGCGCCGTACGGCTTCAACCAGTACACGGCGCACGGGGTGCGCTTCGCGCAGCAAGCCGCGCCGTCGGCGCATCACTGGCTCGGCACGACGGTGCAGTCCGACGACGTCCTGTCGAGAGTGATCTGGGGCGCGCGCACGTCGATCGAGGTTGTCGTCCTTGCGCTGCTGCTGAGCATCGTCATCGGTGTTCCGCTGGGCCTGATCTCCGGCTACTTCGGCGGATGGCTCGACCGGATCCTGGTCCTGATCAACGACTCGCTGATCGCGTTTCCGTACCTCCTGCTCGCGATCGTGATCGCGTTCCTGCTGCAGGGCTCCATTGGTGGCGGCGTCGCCACTGCAGCGATCGCGATCACCGTGGTCTACATCCCGCAGTACTTCCGCGTCGTTCGCAACAGCGTGCTGTCGGTTCGTGAGGAGCCGTACGTCGAGGCTGGCCGGGTACTCGGAGCTCGACCGCGCACGGTGATCCGGCGCTATGTCTTCGCCAACGTCGTGCAGTCGGTGCCTGTGCTCGCATCGCTGAACGCCGCCGACGCGATCCTGACGCTCGCGGCGTTGTCGTTCCTCGGCATCGGCATCGATCCCTCCGCCGCGGCGGAGTGGGGCTATGACATCTCGCGAGGCATCGACGATGCGCAGGCCGGCTACTGGTGGACCGGACTGTTTCCCGGCCTGGCAATCGTCGTGCTGGTGACCGGCCTCACGCTGTTGGGCGAGAGCCTCAACGACACGATCAACCCGCTGTTGCGGCAGCGCCGCTTCGGGCGGTTGGACCCGCCGGCGACGCCGCCCGTCACCTCGCTCACGGCCGAGCTTCCCGCGACGCCGGTGATGCGGGTTCGCGACCTGCGGGTCTGGTACGCCAGTGAGCGCGGGCCCGTGCAAGCCGTGGACGGGGTGTCTTTCGACCTGCGCCAAGGCGAGACGCTCGGTGTCGTCGGAGAGTCGGGTAGTGGAAAGTCGACGCTTGCCCGTGGCCTGATTGGTCTGCTGCCGGACGCCGCGATCAGCGACGGCGTAGTCGAGTTCGAGGGACGGAACCTGATCGGCCTGCCACAGGAAGAGCTGCGTTGGCTGCGTGGCCCTTCGCTCGGCATGATCTTCCAGGAACCGATGACCCGCCTCGACCCGCTGATGCGGGTGAGCGCGCATTTCGCTGAGCTGCTCAGGACCCACGAGCGCCAGCTCTCCGATGACGAGATCCGCAAGCGCTCGCTCGACGCGCTCGCTGGTGTCGGCATCCCGCCGACCCGCTTCGACAACTACCCCTACGAGTTCTCGGGCGGGATGCGTCAGCGCATCCTCATCGCCCTCACGTTGGTTCTCCAACCCAAGTTCGTCATCGCCGACGAGCCGACGACGGCGCTCGACGTACTCGTCGAGGCGCAGATCCTCGAGATCCTGGCCGACATCAAGCGCAACTTCGACACCTCGGTCCTGTTCATTACGCACAACCTCGGCATCGTGGCGGAAGCGTGTGACCGGATTGCCGTGATGTACGCCGGGCGCATCGTGGAGCAAGGACCGGTGCCGTCGGTGTTCGCCGATCCCCAACATCCGTATACGCGCGAGCTGCTTGCGTCGACGATCAGCCTGTCGACGACCGGGCTTCACTACATCGACGGCGCACCGCCGGATCTCGCCGCACCGCCGACCGGATGCCGATTCCACCCGAGGTGCCCGGCCGTGATGGACATCTGCTCCGAGCGCTTCCCCCAAGCTGTCGAGCTCGGTGGCGGCCATCCCGTGGAGTGCTGGTTGCATGCCTGACGACGATGTCTTGCTCGAGCTCGCCGACGTTCGGGTGCACTTCGGGCTACGCGGCAGCTTCCTACAACGCATGGCGGGACGGGAAGTCGGGTCGGTCAAAGCGGTCGACGGGGTCAGTCTCAAGTTGCGCCGGGGCGAGGTGCTTGGCGTGGTCGGCGAGTCCGGCAGCGGCAAGACGACTCTGGGTCGGGCCGCGCTGCGAACTGTGTCCGTGACATCGGGATCGGTTCACTTCGACGGCACGGACCTGACCAACCTTCGCGAGTCGGCGTTGCGGCCGCTGCGGCGCCGCATGCAGCTGGTCTTCCAGGATCCGAACGCCTCTCTCAACCCGGCGATGACGGTCGGCGAAGCCGTGGGCGACCCGTTGCGAATCCACGGCATCGCCAAGGACAAGGCGACCCGGCGCGCACTTGTCGCGGAGGCACTCGAGCGGGTCGGTCTGACTCCTGCCGAGCGCTATATCGACGTCTATCCCGGCAGTCTGTCCGGGGGGCAGAAGCAACGCGTCGTGATCGCCCGCGCTGTGATCTGCGGTCCGGACCTGCTCGTTGCTGATGAGCCTGTGTCGGCGCTCGATATGAGTGTTCGGGCCAAGATCCTCGAGCTGATGCTGGAGCTCAAGCGCGACCTCGGTCTCACCTATCTATACGTCACGCACGATCTCGCGACGGCAAAGTTCTTCTGCGACAACATCGCGATCATGTACCTCGGCCGGGTCGTCGAATACGGGCCGGCCGCCGAGATCTATGCCAACCCGCGGCACCCGTACACCCAGGCGCTGCTCAGTGCCATCCCCGAGCCGGATCCGTCGCGATCGGTTGCCCGCGACCTGCCGCGTGGCGAGGTCCCCGACGCTGCCGAGCCACCGCTTGGCTGTTCGTTCCATCCGCGGTGTCCGGTGGCGTTCGACCGGTGTGGGTGGGAGAGTCGCGACCTCGCCGACCTGCTCGAACGGCATTGGGTACGTGCCGGCGCGGACTATGAGGCCGAGCGACCAGTGGTCGGCTCTCTCGGGGTCCTCGAGCGGCCGGCAACCTCGGCAACACTCCCTGCTGGCGGCGGGCACACTGGTGCCGAGGTCAGCGGGCTCCTCGACGTCATCCGCACGGAGACCCCGGCCGAGCCGCTATGGACTGGCGTTCGTGACATCCGAACCGCCGCCGATTCTGTCGCGGTCGACTTTCGCGAGGACTACCTTGACCCGCCGCTCTTCGAGGTGGGTGTGACGAAGGTGGCGTGCCTGAAATATCGCGAGGAGGTGGCACCGGCCGCCGAATAGTCTCGTCGGCATGCCCACCCGGATGTCGCAGCTGTTCCTTCGTACTCTTCGCGACGATCCCGCGGACGCAGAGCTGCCGAGCCATCGACTGCTCGTTCGCGCCGGATACATCAGGCGACTTGCGCCGGGCATCTACTCGTGGCTGCCGCTCGGCAAGCGCATCCTCGACAACGTCGCCAACGTCGTACGCGAGGAAATGAACTGGATCGGCGCCCAGGAGGTGTTGTTCCCCGCGATGATCCCGCGCGAGGTCTTCGACGCCAGCGGGCGCTACGAGAGCTACGGCGACGGCATCTTCCGGCTGCGCGACCGCAAGGACAACGATTATCTGCTCGCGCCGACCCACGAGGAGCTGTTCACGCTGCTCGTGAAGAGCGAGTACGCCTCCTACCGCGACTACCCGGTCTCGCTCTACCAGATCCAGACGAAGTATCGCGACGAGGCGCGGCCGCGTGCCGGGCTGCTGCGAGGTCGCGAGTTCGTGATGAAGGACTCCTACTCCTTCGACCTCGATGACGAGGGACTGCAGGCGGCGTACGACGCTCACCGCGGCGCCTACCAGCGGATCTTCACCCGGCTCGGCCTGGACTACCGGATCGCCTTTGCGGTCTCGGGAGCGATGGGTGGCTCCGCGAGTGAGGAGTTCCTCGCTCCGGCGGAGTACGGCGAGGACACCTTCGTCCAGTGCGCCAACTGCGACTACACCGCGAACACAGAGGCGGTGGAGATCCGGATACCTGAGCCACACGATCCGTCGGGCCACCCGGCGAGCGAGGTACTCGACACCCCGAACACCCCGACCATCGAGTCGTTGGTCGACCTGCTCGAAGAGCGCGGGGTCGCGAACAGTGCGGCAGACACCTTGAAGAACGTCGTGCTGAAGACCCGTGATCCCGGCAAGGATTGGGAGCTGCTGATCGTCGGCGTGCCCGGCGACCGCGAGATCGACCTGAAGCGGATCGGCGGGCAGCTGGAGCCGGTCGAGGTCGAGATTGCCGATGCCGAGCTGATCAAGACGGTCCCAGGTCTGGTGCCTGGCTACATCGGGCCGCAGCGCCTCGCCGAGTGGGGCGTGCGCTACGTGGTCGACCCCACCGTCGCACCTGGCAGCGCGTGGGTAACAGGGGCGAACGAGCAGGACCGCCACGCCGCCAACGTCGTTCGTGACCGCGACTTCACTGCCGCCGGCGAACTCGGCGCAGTGGAGATCAGAGACGGCGATCGTTGCGGCCGTTGTGGTGGTGAGCTCTCGATCGCCCGAGGAATCGAGATCGGCCATGTCTTCCAGCTCGGCAAGAAGTACGCCGACGCCTTCTCCCTTGATGCGCAAGGGCCTGACGGTGAGGCGATCCGGATCACGATGGGGTCCTACGGCATCGGAGTGTCGCGCGCCGTAGCGGCCGTTGCGGAGCAGCGACTCGATGACTCCGGCTTGTGCTGGCCCGCCTCGATCGCGCCCTTCGAGTTCCACATCGTCCCAGTCGGCAAGGACGAGGCGCCGCTCGCGGCAGCGACGAAGCTTGCCGAGGACCTCGAGGCGGCCGGCCGAACCGTGCTGCTCGACGACCGTGACGGATCGGCCGGCATGAAGTTCGCCGATGCCGACCTGCTCGGGATGCCGACGGTCATCGTCGTCGGCAAGGCGCTGGCCGAAGGCAACATCGAGGTCAAGGATCGCGCGACCGGCGAGCGGCGCACCGTGCCGTTGGCCGACGCGGTCGCGACACTCAGCTTGTAGCCGACTGCCCAGGGAGGGCGTTCGACGCTCCCCACAATGCCGCGGCCTTCGCGACATCGATGAGCCAATCGACGGCGAGCTGCCGGCCGGGCGATGCCGATGACGTCGCCGCGGTCAGATCCCACGCGGCGCCTGCCGAGCCGTTCTCCAACGTGCCGCCGAGCCGTCGCGCCTCGACGGCATCGGTGACCGGAAACGGCAGCTGGTAGGCCGGTAGCGCCGACGCCGGGACCGCGCCGATCTGCTGGATCAACGCAGCCAGCTGGTCGCGGAGCTCCTGATGTGCGACCAGCCGAGCCGCGGCGTACTTCTCCGCCTTTCCCGACAGGTGCGCGCCGACCACGCCGTAGCCGTAGACGACGGCCTGCTCCGCGGCAAGCGCCTCGCGCAGTGCGGTGAGCTCAGCCACGAAGCATTACTTCATGAGAGGCGGCGATGCTCGCGAAGGTTGCCGCGTGGGTTCCGTCGACTGCGTCGATCGCCGCCTGACGTAGTGATGTCGTGCTGCTACCAAGAAGTCGTCGGTACGCCCCCACAGGCTGCATGGGCGGGGCGGCGTAGCCGGTTGTGGAGCCGCCGAGTGCTACGTAGTGCTGCACATGCATTGCGAACTGTGTTGGGTCCGTCGTTGCCGCAAGCACCGAGGCCTCGTCGGCAAGTAGGGCGTTGAGCGCCGACTCGTCTGGCGGGAGCGTGGCCGAATGTGAGGCCCGGGTGTGCTTACAGCCCGCTATGAGCAACAAACCGGCACCGAGCACGGTTCGCCGGGTCACCGTCGCGGCCGGTCGCATCGTTTCGAGTGTGCCATTCGTAGTGGCCCGACTATCTTCGGCAAATGACGAGGACCAATCCCGCGCAGCTGCGCGAGCTGTTGAGTCCCGTCGTGTCCGCGGCGGGTTACGACCTCGAGGACATCGAGGTGAGCTCGGCCGGGCGCCGCAGTGTGGTGCGGGTGATCGTCGACCGCGACGGTGGAGTTGACCTTGACGCGGTTGCCGAGATTTCTCGCCCGGTTTCCGACGCGCTTGATGCTGCTGATGCGTTCGGCGAGTCGGCGTATGTGCTCGAAGTCACCTCGCCCGGCGTTGATCGCCCGCTGACCGAGCCGCGTCACTGGCGCCGCAACGTCGGCCGGCTGGTCGAGGTCGATGGCATCAAGGGTCGCATCATCGAGGCAACCGACTCGGGGATCGCCCTCGAGGTCGAGGGCACGCAGCGTGAGCTCAGCTACGCCGAGCTGGGTTCTGGCAAGGTCGTCGTGGAGTTCTCGCGGTGAACATCGACATTGCCGCGCTCAAGGGCTTGGTCCGCGAGAAGGACGTCTCGCTCGACACGGTCGTAGAGGCGTTGGAGTCGGCGCTGCTGGCGGCTTACGAGCGGACCGAGGGTGCCCAACCTCGCGCGCGGGTGACGCTCGACCGGAAGTCCGGCGAGGTCACTGTGCTGGTGCAGGAGCTCGATGAGTCGGGAGACGTCGTGCGTGAGTACGACGACACCCCGGGTGACTTCGGGCGGATCGCCGCGATGACGGCAAAGCACGTGATCATGACCCGGCTGCGTGACCACGCCCAGGAGACGACGTACGGGGAGTACGTCGGCAAAGAAGGCGACCTGGTCAGTGGCGTGATCCAACACCACTCCGGGATGCGTCCCGACGGACCGGTACTCGTCGACCTTGGTGACCTCGAGGGCGTGTTGCCGCCGAGCGAGCAGGTGCCGGGGGAGCGCTACGTCCACGGCGAGCGGCTTCGCTGCCTCGTCGTGAGTGTGAACCGCGGGATGCGTGGCGCGCAGGTGACGCTCTCGCGCACCCATCCGAACCTGGTGCGGAAGCTGTTTGCGATGGAGGTGCCCGAGATCGCCGACGGCACCGTGGAGATCGCTGCGGTCGCGCGGGAGGCCGGACACCGAAGCAAGGTGGCGGTCCGCTCGAACTCTGCAGCTGTTCGTGCGAGGGGCGCGTGCATCGGACCGATGGGTGCCCGGGTACGTGCCGTTGTGACGGAGCTCCACGGCGAGAAGATCGACATCATCGACTGGGCGGAGGACCCCGCTGCCTTCGTCGGCAACGCCCTGTCACCGGCCCAGGTGCTCAGCGTGACGGTCGTCGACGCCCAGCTGAAGGCCGCTCGCGTCATCGTTCCCGACTTCCAGCTTTCGCTCGCAATCGGCAAGGAAGGGCAGAACGCCCGCCTTGCGAACCGGCTGACCGGCTGGCGGATCGACATCCGCGCCGACGTTCAGGGCTAGACTTGGCGGCGGCTCGGAGGCATGAGCCGGTCCGAACATGTGTCGGGTGCCGGGTCAAGGCCGCCAAGTCAGAACTATTACGCGTCGTTGTGGTCGCGGGGACCCTGACCCCTGACCCGCGAGGCACGTCGCCGGGGCGCGGAGCGCATCTGCACCCCGACCCGGCATGTCTCGCGCTGGCGGAACGTCGCCGGGCGTTTCCACGGGCCCTCCGGCTCGGCGGACCGCTCGACACCGCCGGACTCGCCGAGTACCTAACGACTGGCTGTATCAAAGAACGCAGTACCACCGGAAACACAGGACGGAACGAACAATGAGCGCTCGATGAGCAACCACTGATGAGTACCACCCTGCACTGACAACGGCTTGCGGAACCTCTCCGTGGGCCACGAAGGAGAGTCTGTGGCCAAGGAGCGAGTATCCGCACTCGCCAAGCAGATCGGCATGCCCTCCAAGGCGCTGATCGAGTGGCTCAACAACAACGGCGAGTACGTCAAGACGCCGTCATCGACCGTCGAAGCGCCGGTCGTCGCGAAGGTCTTCGCTGCGTTCCCGCCGGTCGCAGAGGCTGAGAAGCCCGCACCGAAGCCGGCCAAGAAGGCAGCGCCCGTCCCTGAGGTGCCGGTCGACCTGGTCGCAGTGGAGCCGCAGGCTCCCGCGCCGGTCATCGAAGCGCCGCACACGCCGCTTGCACCGCTGGCACCAGCAGCGTCTGCTGCTCCCGCCGCGCCGGTCCTGCCGGACGAAGGTCCGCCGAGTGGGCCGCAGCCGATGGCTCCGCGCCCAGTCGCGCCTCGCCCTGCCGGCAACAACCCGTTCACTCCGCGTCCTGCGGGCAACAACCCATTCACGACACGTGATCGGCCGGCTGCGCCCGGTCCCCGTCCCGCGGGTCCTGGCGCAATGCCGCCGCGGCCGGCCGGACCGGGTGGGATGCGTCCGGGGCCCGGCATGATGCCGCCGCGTCCGATGCGACCGGCTGGCCCCGGTGGTCCCGGCGGCGGTCGCCCGGGCGGCGGAGGCTTCGGCGGTCGCCCAGGTGGCGGTCCTGGTGGTCCCGGCGGTGGCGGCGGAGCAGGTGCCGGTGCCCCGGGTCGTCCCGGTGGGTTCGGTGGCGGTCGTCCCGGCGGTCCTGGTGGTCGTGGGCGCGGTGCGCCGACCCAGGGTGCGTTCGGTCGTGGTCCCGGCGGTCGCCCGACGCGTGGCCGCAAGTCCAAGAAGCAGCGACGTCAAGAGTTCGACAACATGCAGGCGCCGAGCATCGGCGGTGTGCAGGTCCCTCACGGCAACGGCGAGGAGATCCGCCTTCCGCGTGGCGCCAGCCTCGCGGACTTTGCCGATCGCATCGGTGCGAACCCCGGCTCGCTGGTGCAGGTCGTCTTCACTCAGCTCGGCGAGATGGTGACCGCGACGCAGTCGGCTCCTGAGGAGACGCTGCAGCTGCTCGGCACTGAGCTCGGCTGGAACGTGCGGATCGTCACGCCCGAGGAGGAGGACGCGGAGATCCTGTCGCGCTTCGACCTCGAGTTCGATGGCGACGAGGAAGAAGAGGACCTCGTCGCCCGAGCGCCGGTCGTCACGGTCATGGGTCACGTCGACCACGGAAAGACCAAGCTCCTGGACGCCATCCGCACCACGGATGTCGCTGCCAAGGAGCACGGCGGCATCACACAGCACATCGGTGCCTACCAGGTCCACGCGACAGTCGAAGGTGTCGAGCGCACCCTCACCTTCATCGATACTCCGGGTCACGAGGCATTCACCGCCATGCGTGCCCGAGGTGCGCAGGTCACCGACATCGCCGTACTGGTTGTCGCAGCTGACGACGGCGTCATGCCGCAGACCATCGAGGCGCTCAACCACGCACAGGCGGCAAACGTGCCGATCGTGGTTGCGGTCAACAAGGTCGACAAGGAAGACGCCAACCCCTCGAAGGTGCGTCAGCAGCTGACCGAGTACGGCCTGGTCGCGGAGGAGTACGGCGGCGAGACGTTGTTCATCGACGTGTCTGCGCGGACCGGTCAGGGTCTGGAGACCCTGCTCGAGGCCGTGGCGCTCACCGCCGATGCCGCGCTCGACCTGCGGGCGAACCCGACTCGCGCCGCCGAGGGTGTCGCGATCGAGGCCAACCTCGACAAGGGCCGCGGTCCGGTGGCGACCGTGCTGATCCAGCGCGGCACGCTTCGGGTCGGCGACTCCATCGTCGCGGGCGATGCCTATGGCCGCGTCCGCGCGATGCTCGACGAGTACGGCGACCCGGTCGCCGAGGCAGCGCCTTCCCGGCCGGTTCAGGTTCTCGGTTTCACCAGCGTTCCTGGAGCGGGCGACAACTTCCTCGTCGTACCTGAGGACCGGGTCGCGCGACAGATCGCCGAGCAGCGGCAGGCGCGCGAGCGCTTCGCCGAGCTCGCCAAGGGTCGCGGCCGCATGACGCTCGAGGACGTGCTCGAGCGGATCCAGCAGGGCGAGGTCGACCAGCTCAACGTCATCCTCAAGGGCGATGTCTCGGGTTCGGTCGAGGCGCTCGAGGACGCGTTGCTCAAGATTGATGTCGGCGCCGAGGACGAGGTCAGCCTTCGGGTCATCGGCCGCGGTGTCGGCGCGATCACCGAGAACGACATCAACCTCGCCCGTGCGTCTGATGCTGTGGTCATCGGCTACAACGTCCGCCCGGAGGGCAAGGCTCGCGAGCTCGCGGAGCGCGAGAAGGTCGATGTCCGCTTCTACTCGGTCATCTACGCCGCGATCGACGACGTGGAGAGCGCGCTCAAGGGCATGCTCAAGCCGGAGTTCGAAGAGGCGCAGCTCGGTACGGCGGAGATCCGCGAGGTGTTCCGGTCCAGCAAGGTCGGCAACATCGCGGGTTGCATCGTCCGCACCGGCACGATCGTCCGAAACTCCAAGGCCCGGCTCGTGCGAGACGGCGTCGTGGTGGCGGACAACCTCACGATCACGACGCTTCGTCGGTTCAAGGACGACGCGACAGAGGTGCGGGAAGGCTTCGAGTGCGGTATCAGCCTCGGCAGCTACAACGACATCAACGTCGACGACGTCATCGAGACCTTCGAGATGCGTGAGAAGCCCAGGGTCTGAGCGGGCAGGGCGTCTGAGTGAGTAGGGCCTGTAGTTATGGCTGACGACGCGCGGGTTCGTCGAATGAGCGTGCGGATCCGCGAGATCGTTGCGCAGTCGGTCGAGCACCACGTGAAGGACGCGCGGCTGGGCATGGTGACGATCACCGATGCCCGGCTGACGGCCGACCTTCGCGAGGTGACCGTGTTCTGGTCGGTCTGGGGTGATGAGGCCGTGCGAGCCGACAGCGCTGCGGCGCTCGAGGCCTCGAAGGGCATGATCCGCTCGGCAATCGGTCGGGCGACCGGGCTCAAGCACACGCCGTCGCTTGCCTTCGTACTTGACGCGATCCCGGAGAACGCGCAGCACATCGAAGAGCTGCTGGCGCGGGCCCGGGAGGAGGACGAACGGGTGCAGAGTCTCGCGGAGCACGCCGAGCCGGCGGGTGAGGCGAACCCCTACCGCGAGGCGAGATCTGGGGAAGACGAGTCCGATCTAGAAGCAGAGCCCGCAGCGGAGTGAGTGACGGGCTCGTCATCATCGACAAGCCGTGCGGCTGGACCTCCCATGACGTGGTCGGAAAGGTCCGCCGGCTGGCCGGCACCCGCCGCGTCGGGCATGCCGGAACGCTCGATCCGATGGCGACGGGCGTGCTCGTCCTCGGCGTCAACCGCGCCACCCGCCTGCTCGGGCATCTCGCACTCCACGACAAGTCCTACGACGCGACCATCCGGCTCGGACAGGCGACGACGACCGACGACGCCGAAGGCGAGCCCGTCGGCGCGGATGCATCCAGCGCGGCCGCCGCGCTGACCGACGGTGAGATCGCCGCCGTCATGCAGACCTTGACCGGGGACATCGAACAGGTGCCGTCGAGTGTCTCCGCGATCAAGGTCGACGGAGTGCGGGCCTACAAGCGGGCGCGCGACGGCGAGGCTGTCGTGCTCAAGGCCCGGCCGGTCACCGTCTCCGACTTCTCGATCCTGCAGCGTCGGGGCGCCGACCTCGATATTCGCGTGACCTGCACGACGGGCACCTACGTACGCGCACTCGCCCGCGATCTTGGGGCGATCCTGAGTGTCGGCGGACATCTCACCGCGTTGCGACGGATCCGCAGTGGCCCGTACACGATCGAAGCGGCCAAGACCCTCGAACAGCTCGAGACCGATTTCACCGTCACGCCGCTTGCCGAGGCTGTGGCTGATGCCTTCCCGCGAATCGAGGTCACCGAAGTCGAGGCGACCAGGATCGGCCACGGACAGCGGCTCGAACTGGATATCCCGTCATCGCCGGCGGGAGTCTTCGCCCCCGACGGTCGGGTGATCGCTCTCGTCGAGGACCGCAACGGAGTGGCACAGCCGCTCTGCGTATTTACCTAGCAAGGCAAACTGGTATTCGTGGCGAAGTCGAGCGTGGTACCCATCGGGGTATTCGACGGTGTCCATCGAGGCCACCAGCTGGTGCTTCGCCATGCGGTTGCCGCAGCCCGAGAGCGCGACGCTCGGGTCGTGGTCGTCACCTTTCATCCGCACCCGACCACGATCCTCGCGCCTGGTCACGTTCCGCCGATGCTGACGACCCTGAAGCGTCGGCTCGACCTGTTGCACGCACATGGCGCCGACGATGTCGAGGTTCTGGAGTTCAACCGCGAGCTGTCGAGACAGGGCGCTGATGAGTTTGTCGACCAGCTGCTGGTCGGCAAGCTCTCCGCCGTACAGATCGTCGTAGGACGCAACTTCCGGTTCGGTCATCGCGCCTCCGGCGATGTCGATCTGCTGCGCAAGCACAGCCTCGCGGTCGATGACGTCCCGCTGCTCACCGAAGGCGGCACCGTCTCCTCCACGATGGTTCGCGACTACGTCGTGCACGGGGAGGTCGAGGCCGCCGCGGCGGCGCTCGGCCGGCTGCATCTCGTCGAGGGGCCGGTGGTTCGAGGCGACGCCCGCGGCCGTGCACTCGGCTTCCCGACCGCCAACGTCGCGGTCGGGGAGGACATCGCGGTTCCGCAGGACGGGGTCTACGCCGGCTGGCTGACGCGCGCAGACAGCACCCGGATCAAGGCCGCGATCAGTGTGGGCACCAACCCGACGTTCGACGGCGTCGAGCGCCGCGTCGAGGCCTATGCGATCGACGTCGGTCACGAGCTCGAGCTCTACGACGAGCACGTTGTCGTCGAGTTCGCGGGTCGGCTGCGGGGGATGGAGCGGTTCGCCGACGTCGACGCGCTGATCGAGCAGATGGGCAAGGACGTCGCCGTCGTGCGCACGGTGTTGGACTGAGACAGACACTTGTCTGAACGCGGTTCGGCTACACTGGCCCGGTCAGAAGAGTCTGCCCCTGCGGTGTAACCCTGCGGGCTGATCAAACAGGAGATTTCCTTTGCCGCTCGACGCAGCCGTCAAGCAACAGATCATCAGCGAGCACGCCACCGGCGACGGTGA
>DATAVE010000147.1:0-2969 GCA_036267875.1 Mycobacteriales bacterium | reverse complement strand
CGCGCGCTCGTGTGGTTGACCAGCTCCAGGTCGCCGACCATCGGGTCGCCGGTGCGGCAGACGACCTTGGTCCCGCGCAGATCGGGCACCCGGCTGCGGATCGCGTCCTCCATCTCGACCTTGTCGTGATCGGCGAGCACGACCACGCTGGGCTTGTGACGGCTTTCGTTGGCGATCGCGAGCTCTGAGATGACGGTGAAGATGCTGTCTGACCAACCGAGGATCAACGTGTGGTCGTGCTCGAGCACGGCCGACCGCCCCTTGCGCAGGTCCTGCAGGCGACTGTCGATGCTATTGGCCAGCACGCCGATGAACGCGCTGAAGATGAAGATGCCCAGCACCGTGACCGTGAGGTCCAGCGCCTCGTAGGTCGTGCCGGTGTCATTGGCCTGCGTCCCGGTGTCGATCGTGTGCAGCAGGACGTTGTAGATCGCGGTGATCGGGTTGTGGGTTGGTCCTGCCCCGAAGATCAGGATCACCGCCGCGAACAGGAGCACGATGACGAGCACCGCGGCGCCCAGGTACCAGATCAGCACGCTCGGCCCGCGTGACATCGAGCTGTCAAAGGCGTAGCGCAGGCGCGCCCGCGTGCTGGGCGAGCGGCTTGGCCGCGGCGCACCGGAAACGTGGGCCGCGTCGGCGACGCGCATCTGCTCCTGCGCGCGCTGGCGGCGCAGACGGCTGGCGGTGCTCATGACAGCGTCGGCCTAGTTGTCCAGCATGCTGCCGATAGTGCCGAACATGCCCTTGCCGTTTCCGTCGCCCGAGCTCGAGCCCTCGGACGTCGGCGGCACGTAGTAGGCGCTCTGCAGTCCGACGCGGCCCGGACCTGTGAAACGGTTGAACACGAGGTTCCCACCCCCGCCTCCGAACATGCCGCTCTTGAAGCCGACCACCTGCTGGCTCATCTGCACCGAGTGGTCGCGGTACACCCACCCACCTGGCTCGATGTCGATCGACTCACCGGCATCGAGCGTCTTCTCGAACACGTTGCCGTAGCCGTGGATCCAGACCACACCCTCCTGGTCGCCGGCGAAGAACTCGTCGACGAAGAAGCCCCCGCCGTTGAGGATGTTGGCGAACCCCTTGATCCGGCTGTAGTCGTACTGCACGCCGCCGGTCGCCGCTAGAAACTGATGCTCGCGCACGATGATGCCCTGGCCTGCGGGGAGGTGAATCGCGGCGACGTGCCCGGGTGAGTCACGGCTGAAGGCGACCTCGCCGGCGGACTGGACCTCGAGCAGCAGCAGCGGCATTCCGCCAAACACGCGCCGCTTGAGACCCTTCTTGAGCGGATGCAGACCGATCTCGAGGGTCGGGTACTTCCACAGCAGCACGTGATGCTCGAAATACACCGACGTCTGCCCGTCAAGCTCCATGTGCAGCACCGGCACGAGCTCCCCCTCGAGGCGATACTTCAGTCCAGGGGCGGCTCCGTCGGAGATCTGAGTCGGAAGTATGTGCGGAGCAGACGGCATGGCGGACTCCAATGTCAGTTCGATGAGGTACCGCGCAGAGGCAGTGGCACGAGCATCGGGCGCACGCTGTCGAGCCGCCGGCGGTTGCTGCCCCTTCATCGGCACTTCACGCCAAGACTGGAGCCACAGCGGGCCCGGGCCCGCGGGCGCCGCTTCCAGCGCCGCGCAGTGCCGGTCATCTGCGCCCAGGCCATCGCACTCAGAGCGCTGGCCGCAAAGGCGAACGGGATGCTGTTCTGGTGCCCGACGTCGTGCCACCCGATACCGTGGCGGTCATGAAGCGCGACTCGCGGGTCGTCTACTCGAGCTTGCCGGCACGCTCAAGAAGCGCTGTGGGCTCGGCGGCGGGGGCAAGGACGGCGTGATCGAGATCCAGGGCGACCATCGCGACGTGGTGCTCGAGATCCTGACAGCCGAGGGCTACACGCCCGTGCTCGCCGGGGGCTGATGCGCGTCGACAAGTGGCTGTGGACGACGCGGCTGTTCAAGACGCGCGCGCTGGCGGCGGGCGCCGTCAAGGGCGGGCGCGTGCATGTGAACGGCGTCGCGGTGAAGCCGAGTCGCGAAATCGAGACCGGTGACGAGCTCGCGATTACGATCGGCCCCGTGCGGCGCACCGTGATCGTCCGTGGCGCCGCCGAGCGGCGCGTGTCCGGCGCCGAGGCGGCGAACCTCTACGACGAGACCGAGCAGAGCGTCTCCGAGCGCGAGCGTCAAGCGGAGCAGCGCCGGCTCGCCGGCCCCCTCGACCTCGGAACGCGTCCCACCAAGCGCGACCGGCGCCGTTACGACTCTGGCCGGCGTACACCGCGGTGACCTGGCAGGACCGACGGAGGGAGTCAGCTTTGACTTCGTCGCTCACGCCTGGCCTGAGCCGCTGAGCAGTTGATGAGCGGCGCTCGCCAGCCGTGACACGAAGTCGCTGATTGCGTGCAGAAGATTGGTCGGGGCGGGGGTGGCGGCATGACGTGCGATCTGGCGTTCGGTGACGGTCTCGGTCGCATCGGGAAGCGCGACCAGCGTCTCCCAGAGCACCGGGTGGACCCAACCGCCATCGCCGAGCGGGGTACGTTCGAGGCGACTGAGAGGGAGCAACAGCTGTCGCGTCGTGCCTCCAACGCCGCCCGGACAGAAGTCGACGGAGTCGCTGATCGCGAGGCGGACGTGGGTGAGGACAAGCGTCCGGTTAGTCAGCGGTCCTGATTGATCGCTGGATGGCTGCAGTGTCCAATCGCCGGTGATCGTGCGCGTGTCGAGGAACGTTCCGCGCTGCGTTATCGCGCTCCCGGCGCCGCCGGCGATCAGCGCGGGTGTGGTCGAGGCGCGCAAGATTGACGAGATCGTGCCCGAGTCGGCCGGGGTGTAGTTGATCGCCATGTAGCTCGCTGCGCCGTGCACAGAAGCGTCGCTGTTCTGCATGACAAAAGAACTGGTGTGCTGCGTCGCCTCGCCCCGGAAGGTTCCCGTCACCGGCTTGATCGCGTTGGTCGG
>DATAVE010000146.1:0-16354 GCA_036267875.1 Mycobacteriales bacterium | reverse complement strand
CCGCGGAAGCACTCAGCCACCGCAACGACGCAGATGTCTGCGCGGGTGGCGGTCACCGTGCCGCGACCTTGCTCTGGTAGTCCGCCTCGCTGATGTCGACCCAGTCGGCTCGCCATTGCTGCCAGGCTTCGGGCGACGTGGCGCTCGCGGCGTACTCCTTCTGAAACGCCTCGTCGCGTTCGTAGTCGGGGACGCAGGAGGTGAAGTGAGCGCCGTTCGGCGTCTCGGCGACACCATCGGTGAACAGCCGGCTGATCCGCTGCGTGTGATGTGAGCCGTTCTTCGAGAACTCGGCGGTCTCCACGATTCGCTCACACGTCACGAACGATCGAGTGGCGGCCTGGCACATCAAGTCGTCGAAGTAGATGTCCGGTCCTAGGAACTGCGCGTTGCCGGCGGCATCGGCCCGGTTCTGGTGGACCAGCGCGACGTCGAGGGTGAGCGCCGGCATCGCTACCAGCTCCTCACCGTCGGCGTACGGCGACCTGACGGTCTTGATCTCTGGCTGCTTGGCGAGCACGTCCGACCCGAGACCTACGCGGGTCGGCAGGAACGGCACCCGCCAGGCAGCGGCCTGCAGGCCGAGCAGGAACATGCCTTCGTCGAGCTCGAGCGCATCGACGGTGCCTGCCTGACGAGCCAGCCGGAAGTGCGGCTCGAGGGCGATCGAGTCCAACGACACGAATGCGAAGACGACCTTGCGCACCATCCCGGCAGCACACAGCAACCCGACATCAGGCCCTCCGTACGACACGACCGTCAGGTCGCGCAGCGAGGACCGCAACAACGCGCGCACGACCGACATCGGCTTGCGGCGCGAACCCCAGCCGCCGATCCCGATGGTCATCCCGTCGCGAAGCTCGCCGACGATTTCCTCGATCGTCGTCCGCTTGTCAGGCATCCTGCGGCTTCTCCCACCCGTCACGCTTCTCGACGAAGGAGTCCCGCGCCTTGTCCGAGACCCCCGAGAGGTTGAGCTCGAAGGTGAACCCCTGCTCGAAGCGGTAGGACCGCTTCACATCGATTGGGTCGATGCCGTTGAGCGAGGCCTTTGCCGCGCGCATCACCGTCGGATCGATCGCGGCGATCTGTGATGCGACCTCACGCGCAGTCGCCCGCAGCGCCTCGCGCGGCACGACCTTCAGCACCGATCCGTACGCCGCGAGCTCCTGCGCGGTCGCACGTTCGGCGGTGTAGACCATGTGCCGCATCTTGTGCTGTGGGACGAGCCTCGAGAGATGCGTAGCTGCGCCAAGCGCGCCTTGCTTGACCTCGGGAAGCCCGAAGGTGGCGTCGTCCGACGCGACGATCACGTCGGCGTTGCCGACCAGTCCGATGCCACCGCCCAGACAGAAGCCGTTGACCGCCGCGATGACGGGGACCGGGCAGTCGTACACCGCACCGAAGGCAGCCGCGCAGCCGTGGTTCGCACCGAGCAGGGCACTGAAGCCCTCTGTCGCCTGCATCTCCTTGATGTCAACGCCCGCGTTGAACCCCTTGCCCTCGGCGGCAAGGACCACGACGTGAACGTCCTCATTGCGGCCTGCGGCGGTGATCGCATCGGCGAGCTCGAACCAGCCGGCGACGGTGAGCGCATTGACGGGAGGTGCGTCGACGACGATCTCCGCGACGTGGGCGCTGATCGACGTATTGATGGCCACGAGTGACTTTCTGATGGGTCGTCAGATTCGGTGCAACTATATGAGGGGCCGGCGCAGCCGGCATCATCATGGCGGCGGGCGGGGAGGTGGACGGGGATGACTGTCGACCTGACCGGGCGCGTTGCCCTCGTCACGGGGGGCACCAAAGGCCTCGGACGAGGGATCGCCGACGCCTTCCTTGAGGCGGGTGCGCACGTGCTGGTCTGCGCCCGCAACGCACCCACTGATCCGATCGGTCACTTCGTCGCTGCCGACCTCCGGGATCCCGACGGCGCGGGCGCGGTGGTCGCTGCAGCCGTCGACGAATGGGGTCGGCTCGACATCGTCGTGAACAACGCCGGCGGTGCGCCCCCCGCTCCCGCCGCCGAGATGTCGCCCAACTTCGTGTCGAAGGTCATCGGGTTGAACCTGCTCGCGCCGCTCTATGTCGCGCAGGCGGCGTACCCGGCGATGGCGGCTCAGGCGGATGGCGGCGTGATCATCAACATCGGCAGCCTGTCCGGCCACCGTCCCTCGCCAGGAAGCTCGGCGTACGGCGCGGCGAAGGCCGGTCTCGCCAACCTGACCGCGACGCTCGCGATGGAGTGGGCGCCGAAGGTTCGGGTCAACGAGGTGATGGTCGGCTACCTCGAGACCGAGCAGTCGGGCCTGTTCTACGGCGATGAAGCGGGCATCGCCCGCGTCGCGCAGACGGTGCCGATGCAGCGACTCGCGCAACCATCAGACGTTGCAGCGGCCTGCCTCTATCTCGCGTCGCCCGACGCAGCGTTCATCACAGGCGCAAGCCTCGCCGTCCACGGCGGCGGAGAGCCGCCGCCGTTCCTGTCAGCCGTTTCACATGAGTGACACGATGAGCGAATACGATCGCGGCCGTGGCGAAAACTGACACCTCGTCGACAACGACGAAGGTCACGCGTACGCCGCCGCTTCGTGCGGTCGACGGCCGGGTGCCGGGCCGCCGCGGGCTCGCCACCCGCAAACGCCTCGTCGAGTGCACGATCGATCTCCTTGCGTCATCGTCGTACCGGGACCTGAAGGTCACCGACATCACGCGCGCAGCGGGTACCTCACCGGCGACGTTCTATCAGTACTTCGTCGACCTCGAGAGTGTGCTGCTCGCGGTCGCCGAGCAGGCGGTCGAGGACGGCCAACAGCTCGTCGACCTGATCGCCGGACGGCAGTGGAACGGCGCCGCAGGTGTCGCCAGCACCGAGGCGCTCGTCGATGGCTTCCTCGACTTCTATCGCAGCCACCGTCCGACGCTGCGGGTAGTCGACCTGCTCTCCACCGAGGGCGATCGGCGCTTCCGCCATCTGCGCGTACTCATCCTCAACGGCATGACCAAGGCCATGGCCGCTGAGATCAGGCAGGTCCAAGGCGACGCCGACGTCGACGCTGGTGGCATCGACCCCATGGCGATGGCCGGCGCGCTGATCGGCCTGCTGCCGCAGATGGCCGGACACCAGGGCGGGTTCGAGGCTTGGGACATTCCGTTCAGTCACGTGCGCGAGGCGATGATCCGCCTGATCTATTGGGGCGTCACCGGCCCCAGGATTCCCAAGCGCTAACTGTCATCTGGCGCTCGAAGGCTGATCCGCGCGCTCTGCCTCCGCTCGCCGCTCAGCACCCGATACCTCCGCGTCGCCAGCCTCATCGGCGCCTGCTCGCCCGACGTACTCGTCACGGGTAGTCGCCTGCTCGTCAGCGAAGCTGACCTCGTCCTCGTCGCCCTTTCGCTTCATGCTGTCGCGGTGCCCCGTTCACCGACCGGGTATGCACCGCGGTGTCAGGAGTCTGCGTCGACGTCGGACATCGCAGCGATTGCGCAGAGTGGCGCGACGACGGCCCCGAGCACCACGGCGAACAGCACCTGGAACATCACGAAGTGCGAGGCGGCGGCGCCGTTACGGCCCAGGAGGACGACCGCGACGACGTCCACTGGGCCGAGGACGGCGAGAGTGGCGAGGCCGAACCGGACACCCCGTCGCCACGGCGATGGCGCACAGGCCCAAGACCACAAGCGCGACGCAAACGGCGACTGGATCGGTGTCAGCGAACCCGCCTCGAGCTCCTTGGCCACCGCTGGTGTCACGCCGAGGACAGTGAGCAGCGGCAGAAAGAACAGTGTTCCGAGCGAGTTGTACAGCAGGTTGGTCGTGAAGGGATTGCTCGTCCACCACGCAATGTGGTGACCGCGAGCGCCAAGCGCAGCGAGAGTCGCATTGACCACCATGTTGATGAACGCGGTGATCAACACCGAGTTGATCAAGATCCATTGACGGTGGGTCGACGGAACCCGCTCGATAACCCCAGCCATGGCCACGCACGCATTCTGTGCCGTTACCCGCCCTTGGTCGAGGGTCCTTGGCCGCGAGCACGGAAAACCGGTCGCCGCGCGCCAAGCCCGGGTGATGCACTCGACAGCATGCGCGTGGCGTTCTACCGAGACGACGAGGCGCGGGTCACCGGCTGGAATGCCGTTCGCGGACAGCGCACCCGGATCCCAGGAACCGTGATGGCCCTGGGCCGTGGCGACATCAGCCACGACCTAGCGCAGTACATCGTCGAAGCCGCGACCGGCTATCAAGACGGCTTCTGGGGACTGCTCGGTCGGGGTGCGACGTTTCGCAGCACGGGTCGCAAGCGCACCAAGCCAGGTCGTGCATTGATCGTCGAGCACCGCGCCGACCTGAACAAGGCCGAGCAGGTCGCCGGCATGCACATCGCCGCCTGGCGCGCGGGTGAGCGTAATCCCGTCGCCGATGCGCTCACCGAGGGCGCACGGCAGTTCCAGTCATTGGGTCGCGGCGAGGCGCTCTGCTACGAGTGGCCCTCGACGCGCGGCGTTGTCGAGCCGCTACGCGAACAGGCCCGCACGGGTCGCCACTAGCTCGCGCTGTGCGTGGGTGTCGCCGAGCAGCAAGCGGTTGGCCGTCGCGCGCTTGAAGTAGAGGTGCACGTCGTGCTCCCACGTGAAGCCGATGCCTCCGTGCAGCTGGATGGCGTCGGCGGCGATCCGGTACGCCGCATCGGTGCACACCGCCTTCGCGAGCGGCGCGACGACGGCAAGCTCGGCTGAAGCGCCATCGACCGCCCATGCGGCGTAGTACGCCGTCGACGTCGCGGCGGACAGCTCGACGGCGAGATCAGCGGCGCGATGCGCGAGCGCCTGAAATGACCCGATCGGACGCCCGAACTGCTCGCGCGTCTTGAGGTAGGCGACGGTCGTGTCCAGGCACCAGGCGGCGACCCCGACCGACTCAACCGCGAGCGCGACCCGCATCACGTCGACCGCCCGCCGTGACTTTTCGGCATCACCGAGCCGCTGTGCCGCGGCGCCCGCGAACGACACCGTCGACAGCCGTCGCGCCGGGTCAAGGCCGGAAGCCGTGGCAACGGCGGCGGCTTGTAAGGCGTACAGACCATCCGGTGAGGCCACCACCAGGACCTCAGCGCCCGCGGCGCCGATCACGTGATCCGCGCGACCGGACAGCGTCGTACCCGAGGTCGAGCAGTCATCAGCAACGACGAGCGCCGCGCGCCAGTCGCCGGCGACCACGGCTTGCAACAGCTCGGACCCGTCCTCGCCGCCGAGCGCGGCGACCGCGACGAGGGCGCTCAGCATCGGCGCGGGCCACAATCCGCGCCCCGACTCCTCGATGACGACCGCGGCGTCGACGAAGCTGCCGCCGATCCCGCCCGAGGCCTCGCCCACTGCGACACCAAGCAATCCGAGCTCACCGACCAGCAGCTGCCAGAGCGCGGAGTCCTCGCCGGTTGGCGTCTCGATTGCCTCGCGCAGCTGGCCGGAAGACACGCGGTCCGCGGTCACATCACGCAGCATCCGGCGCAGCTCGAGCTGCTCTTCGGTCAACGAGAAGTCCATCGCCCACAGATCGTATCGGCGCCGAGATCCCAAATCTGACGGGTCGTCAGATTTTGATTAGAGTGACCCCGTGGACTTCGATTTCAGCCCTGATCAGCAGGCATTTCTCGCGGAGGTCGAGGCGTTTCTCGACGCCAACGAGGACCCTGAGGTCTTCGACGTAACCCGCGAGAACATGGCGCAGATCGTGGACACCCCCGAGCGCCGCGCCTTCATGAAGAAGATGTCCGAGAAGGGCTGGCTCGGCATTACCTGGCCCAAGGAGCATGGCGGCCAGGAGAGCGACGGGGTCTACGAGTACCTGCTCAACGAGGCACTCGCCAAGCGCGGCGGCCCGCAGATCGGCAAGGGCGTCGGCATCGTCGGCAAGACAATCCTCCGGCACGGCAGCGAGAAGCTGAAGGCCGAGTTCTTGCCGAAGATCCTCAACGCAGAGGTCGAGTTCGCGGTCGGCTACAGCGAGCCCGGCGCGGGCAGCGACGCCGCCGCGATGCAGCTGCAGGCGGTCCGTGACGGCGACGAGTGGGTGCTGAACGGCCAGAAGATCTGGACGACGTCGGCGCACTTCGCGGACTGGTACTGGGTAGGAGCGCGCACCGACCCGGATGCGCCGAAGCACGCCGGCATCACGCTGTTCCTGATCCCGATGGACCACCCGGGCCTGACGATCCAGGGCATCTGGACGATGGGCGACGAGCGCACGAACTCGGTCTTCTTCGACGACGTCCGCGTCCCCAACGACTACGTCGTCGGCGAGCAGGGCCGCGGCTTCCAGTACATCTCCGAAGCGCTCGACCTCGAGCGGTTCACGATGTTCACGTTCGCGCCGATCAAGGCCCGCCTCGATCTGCTGATCAACCACGTCCGCACTGCATCGCGCGACGGCGAGCCACTCAAGGGTGACGAGGTCACCCGTCAGAAGATCGCCGCGCTCGCCACTCAGGCCGAGGTCGCGCGGATGCTCGGGATCCGCTATCTCGCCAAGTCGCTCGCGGGCGGCGCAGCGCCAACGACCGAGGCCAGCGAGTACAAGCTCTTCGCGACCGAGTTCTCCAAGCTCCTCGCCGACACGTCAATGGACGTCGGTGGGCCTGGTACCCAGCTGCGAGTTGGCACCGAAGATGCCCCGATGAAGGGCCGCGCCGAGTCGACCTACCGCTACACCGTGCTCGACACGATCGGCGGCGGCACGTCCGAGGTACAGAAGAACATCATCGCGCGCCGCAAGCTCGGCCTCCCGAAGAACTTCTAGGCCGCACGTTGTCCGGCTTGCTTCACGGCGTGACCGTGCTCGATCTTGCGAGCGTCGGTCCTGCCGTGCGCGCCTCGGGCTGGCTTTCCGACTACGGCGCATCCGTCACGAAGGTCGCGCCGGTCCCCCGCGATGCTGGCACCCAGATCGTCCCGAAGGGCCACTTCTACAGCGGTGGGCGCGGCACCCGCACGATCCAGATCGACCTGAAGGCTCCGGCCGGGCGTGAGACGTTCCTCCGACTTGCCGAGCACGCCGACGTCGTCATCGAGAGCTTCCGGCCAGGAGTCGTCTCGCGGCTCGGCATCGGCTATGACGACGTGAAGAGCCGCAACCCGCGGATCGTCTACTGCTCGACCAGCGGCTACGGCCAGACCGGGCCGCGCGCCCAGTGGGCCGGTCACGACATCAACTACCTCGCGGTCAGCGGCTTCCTCGCGACCGGCGAGCGAGGCCACGACGACAAGCCGACAGTCGCCGGCGCGACGGTCGCTGACAGCGCAGGCGGCGGCTTGCAGGCGGTCGCCGCGATCCTCGCCGCACTTGTCGCCCGCGACCGGACTGGCGAAGGTGCCTACCTCGACGTCGCGGTCGCGGACGGCATGCTCGCGCTGATGTCACTACAGGTCGATGACGTGTTGGCGACCGGCAATCCGCAGCTCCCCGGCAGCGCGCCACTGTCCGGCAGCTACGCGTGTTACGACACCTACCGATGCGCTGATGACAACTGGGTTGCGGTGGGCGCGATCGAGGCGAAGTTCTGGGCGAACCTCTGCAACGCCCTCGGCGTACCGGACTGCATTGCCGGTCAGCTGGATAGCTCGGCACAGTCGGAGATCCGAGTTGCGGTGGCCGCCGCGTTCGCAACTAAGACTCGCGACGAGTGGATAGCCGAGTTGGCTGGCGCCGACACGTGCGTGTCCCCCGTGCTGACCGCGAGCGAGGTTGCGGCTGATGCCGCGCTCCGCGCGAGGGACTGCGTTGCTACGGGTCACCCTGTCGAAGGTGATTCGTTTCCGCAGCTTGCACCGCTGCTTGCAGGTGCCGAGCGCGCCGAGCACTACGAACTGCCCGACCGATCGGTGACCGACACCGACGCGGTCCTCGCCGAGTGCGGGCTGACCCAAGACGAGATCGACGCGTTGCGTAGTGAAGGGGTAGTGGCTTGAGCGAGGTCCCAGCCGAGATCGAAGCGCTGATCGACGTGCCGCAGTACGACGAGGTCGGCGAGTTCCCGGTCGAGCGCGGCTACATCTGGTCGTCCTGCGCCTCGGTCGAGAACGGCAACCCGTTGTTCTGGGACGACACCGTCGCCGAAGAGCTGACTGGCGGTGTCATCGCTCCGCCGTCGATGATCTCGAACTGGTTCCGGCCGCACTTCTGGGCGCCGGGTCGTGACGTGCAGCCGATGCCGCTTCAGGTGCACTTCGATCTGAAGCAGAAGCTCGGCCTGCCCGAGGCGGTGATGAGCGACAACACCGTGACCTACTACGAGCCGGTCCGCGTCGGTGACGTACTGCGCACCTGCCAGCGGCTGCGCTCGGTCAGCGCCGAGAAGCAGACCAAGCTCGGCACCGGCCGGTTCTGGGTGATCGACGTGGAGTACCGCAACCAGCGCGGCGACCTCGTCGGCGTCGAGTCGTGGACCGGGTTCGGCTACCGACGGGAGCAGGCAGCATGAGCACTGCGACGACGGCGACAACCCTGACATACGGCGACGTCTCGGTTGGCGACAAGCTCCCGCCGTTGTCCTACGACGTGACAGCGACGACCGTCGTGCTTGGGGCGCTCGCGACCCGCGACTGGCGGCCGCAACACCACGACTACGCGTTCGCGACCGGGCGCAACGGCGTACAGGACATCTTCTTGAACTCGCCCAACCAGGCGGCCTGGCTCGAGCGCTACATCACCGACTGGAGCGGCGCACGCGGCCGGCTCGGCAAGCTCGGCTTCCGGATGCACGACTCGATCTTTCCCGGCGACACGATGACCTTCAGGGGCACCGTCACCTCAGCAGACATCGACGAGACCGGCTGCGGCTGGGTCGGCATCGAGGTCAAGGTCAGCGTAGGTGAGCGGCTCTGCACGACCGGCATCGCGCGCATCGCACTTCCCAGCACGCCCGAGGACAACCCGTGGCAGCGCCGCGGCAAGGAATGGACGCCGTAATGGATCTCGACTTCACCTCCGAGCAGGACCTGCTGCGCGACTCGGTACGCCGGGCCTGCGAGCGGCACGCGGGCCTCGACGTCGTACGCAAGCTGGAGAACGACCCCATCGGTCACTCCCCCGCGCTCTGGACACAGCTTGCCGACCTCGGGCTGTGTGGCCTGATGATCGATGAGGAGCACGGCGGTAGCGGCATGTCGATGGTCGACGCGGCCGTCGTCTACGAGGAGTTCGGCCGCGCGCTCGTCGCCAGTCCACACTTCGTCAGCGCCGTGCTGGCCGCCGGGCTGCTCAACCGGTCGTCCAATGCCGCGCTGCAGTCCGAGCTGCTGCCGCGCATCGCCACCGGTGACGCGATCCTCACGGTCGCCTCGGTCGAGCCGAACGGCAGCTACGGCCCATCCGGCGTGCAGCTCACCGCAACGAAGGACGGCGACGGCTGGAAGCTCTCGGGCGCCAAGCGCCACGTGCCGTTCGCGCAGGCTGCGAGCCAGATGATCGTGCTGGCGCGAACCGACGGTGGCCGCGACGCGAGTGGCATCGTTGCTCTGCTCGTCGACACCACGGCTCCTGGCGTCACGCTCACCCAGCAGCTCACCGTCGCCTCGGACGCGCAGTTCCGGATCGACTTCGATGGCGTTGCGGTCGGTGCGGGCGCCCTCGTCAACGGTCCGGGCGAGGCGTGGCAGGCATGGCACGAGACGATGCTCGACGGCGCAACGCTGCTCGCCGCGCAGGCGGCCGGTGGTGCTCGCGCAGCACTCGAGCTGGCTCGGGACTACGCCAACACCCGGGAGCAGTTCGACAAGCCGCTCGCGGCGTTCCAGGCCATCTCCCACTATCTGGCCGACGCGGTGACCACAGTCGACGGGGCGCAGACGCTTGCCTGGGAAGCCGCCTGGGCGCGTAGCGAGGGCCGGTCGATCCAGACGCTGGCGCCGATGGCGAAGAGCTACGCCTGCCAGACCTACCGGAAGGTGACGGCCACCGCCGTACAGATCTTCGGTGGCAACGGCTTCACCGTAGAGTTCGACATCCAGCTCTTCTTCCGGCGTGCGAAGTCGATGCAGATCAACAACTGGGACGAGCGCTACTGCAACGACCTGATCGCCGCCCAGCTCCTCGACGCCTGAGCAGAGCGGCTCTACTAGGAGGTGCAGCGGGCGGCTAGGCCGGCGATCTTCGCGGACCTGACGAATGATGCGACGATGTCGACGTCGAGGCCGCTCGTCAGATAGCTGAAGGACAGCCCGCTGTCGGGATCGGCCCAGGCGATCTGTCCGCCGACGCCGAGCGCTCCGAACGCCCGCGGTCCGGTGTGCGCTCCAAAGCCACGCACGGCGGCCTTGTCGTCATCGCCTGCAACGACCAGGCCCAGCGTGCGATTGGCCGGGCAGTTGAACAGTGGATCGACCAATGTGTTGCGAACACTGTGCGTTGCATCCTCGAGGACAGTGGAGTCCCACAGACCTCCGGGGTTGTGCAAGAGCGCCTGGTAGTACGTCGCGACGTCCGATGCGGTGCCCACCGCGCCCGCACCAGGCACTCCACTGGCCAGCACCTCGGGCTCGTTGAAGCGCAGCAGGAAGTTCCCGCCGGTCTCCTTCACCCGGTCGCCGTAGGTCTCCTTGCCGTCCTCGAGCTCGCCGACGCTCGTCACGTCGACCACATCGGACTGCCCCCCGACGGGCGCGCCAATCGTCAGCCCAGAGATGCCTAGCGGTCCGGCGATCCGCTCGGCAAAGTCCTGACGGAAGTCACCCGACGCGAGCGCGTCGATCACCTCGACGAGGGCCCAGTACGCCGAGGTCGGGTGGTACTCCGTCTGAGTGCCTGGCGCCCAGTCCAAGCGCCACGAAGCAAGCCGCTTGCGACGCTGCTCGCGGTCGACACCCTCCTCGGGACGCATCGGTGCCCGAGGGAAGCCCGCCGTATGCGTCAGCAGGTGAGCGATCGTGACCTCACCCTTGCCGTTGCTCGCGAACTCCGGCACGACGTCTGCCACCCGAGTCGAGTCGCTGAGCAGCCGGTCCGACATCAGCAACCACGCGATGCCACCGGTGAACGCCTTGGTAACGCTGAACGTCACGAACCGTGCGTCGGCCGATGCGCCGTACGTCGCGAACTCGACGATCTCACCCTCGTAACCAAGCGCGAGTTGTACGGCGGGCAGCGAGCCATCTTCGACATCGCGGCGAGCGCGGGCGAACAGTGCATCGACCGCCGCCCGGTCGATCGACAAGATCAGCCAACCATGTCGGCGAGCGCCTCGAGGTGTCCGGGGTTCTTCACGCCGCCGATCAGCATGGTCGTGACGGGGCTGTCGCGCCACAGCTCCATCCGCTCGCGGATCCGGTCCAGCGGACCACATAGCGAGATGCCATCAGCCAGCTCATCCGGAACCGCCCGCATCGCGGCCTCACGGTCCCCAGCCATGAAGTGCTGCTGCACGACCTTCGCCTCTTCAGCGAACCCGAACCGGCCGATCACGTTGAGATGGAAGTTGAGGTTCTCTGCACCCATCCCGCCGATGTAGAACGCCAGTGTCCACTTGACGAACTCGATCGCGGCGGACAGGTCGTCGTTGACGACGACTGTCACCGGGCAGGCCACCTCGAAGCCGTCGCGTGCGCCGGCAAGCGACTCCTTGTAGAGCTCCTCGCCTCGCTCCACGTGGTAGAAGATCGGCAGCCAGCCGTCGGCGATCTCGGTGGCCAGCGCGACGTTCTTCGGGCCTTCGGCTCCAAGCAGGATCGGAATCTCGTCGCGAACCGGGTGCATCAGCAGCTTGATCGGCTTGCCCAGGCCAGTGCCGCCTGGGTAGGGCAGCGGATAGTGCTCGCTGTCGCTAGTGATGACCTCGCGCTTGAGGATCCGGCGCACGATGTCGACGTAGTCGCGAGTTCGGGCCAGCGGCTTGGGGAACGGCTGGCCGTACCAGCCCTCGACCACCTGTGGGCCGGAGACACCAAGGCCGAGGATCAACCGCCCACCCGACAGACCATCGAGGGTCGCGGCGCTCATCGCCGTCGCTGCGGGCGTTCGGGCCGAGATCTGCACCAGGCCCGTACCCAGCTTGATCCGCGAAGTACGGGCGGCATACCAGGACAGGGTCGTGAACGCATCGGAGCCATACGCCTCCGCGGTCCACACCGAGTCGAAGCCTGCATCCTCGGCAGCGAGAACGGCGTCGGTCTGATCGTCCGGGCCCTTGGTCCAGTAGCCGAGCATCAAGCCGAGCTTCAGGTCAGCGGTCATCGCGGCAATGCTCCGTTCATCGAGGCAACCCCAAAATCCTCTCGCCGATCACGTTGTGCAGCACCTCGCTGGTCCCACCTGCGATGGTCAGTGAGCGTGTCGACAGCATGCGGCGCAGCACCGCTGCCGTCTCGCCATCGGGGATCGATGCAGCCTCATGTCCGAGCAGCTCGAGAGCGAGCTCGGCTGCGTCCTGGCGCAGATGCATCCCCACCAGTTTGCGAACGCTCGATGCCGCGCCCGGATCGGTGCCGGACACGCGCGCCAACGTCGCGCGGACGCCGAGCATGGCGTCCGCCTGAGCGAGGCAGACCAGCTCGCCAACCCGCTGGTAGGCGATGGAGTTCGGGCGGTGTTCGCTGACGTCGAGTGACGCCAGCAGCTCCTCGATACCGGAGGAGAACGCCGAGCCGCTGCTCATCGCGACCCGCTCGTTGGCGAGTGTGGTGCGGGCGAGCTTCCAGCCGCCGTCGACCTCGCCGACGACGCAGACGTCCGGCACGAAGACGTCGTTCAAGAAGATCTCGTTGAACAGCGCCTCACCGGTGAGCTCGCGCAGCGGCCGCACGTCGAGGCCAGGCGTCTTCATGTCCACCAAGAAGTACGTGATGCCGTCGTGGCGACGAGCGCCGGTCGAGGTGCGCGCGAGACAGATCGCCCAGTCCGCAGTGCGAGCAGACGACGTCCAGACCTTCTGACCAGACAGTGACCAGCCGCCGTCGACGCGCGTCGCCTTCGTCGAAAGCGAGGCCAGGTCCGAGCCAGCCCCGGGCTCACTGAACATCTGGCACCAGCTGATATCGCCGTGCAACGTCGGCGGAGCGAAGCGCGCCCGTTGATCATCTGTGCCGGCTTGCAGGATGGTCGGCAGCGCCCAGTTGCCGATGATCAGATCCGGGCGGGTCACCCCCGCCTTCGCGAACTCCTCATCGATCACCAGCTGCTCGATCGGGCCGGCACCGCGACCGTACGGCGCGGGCCAGTGCGGCACGAGATAGCCGGCGTCGGCGATGGCAACTCGCCGCTCGATGCCTTCTTTGCCTTCGAGCGTCGAGAGGAAGGAACGAACCTCTGTTCGGGCCGGCTCGGCCTCGGTGCCGAGCTCGAGTGACCGGCTTCGCCGCACCCCACCGCGGGCGAGCGTGGTCGCAGCCTCCTGCCAGCGGTGTCGAGCGCCAAGGATCTGGCGGACCGACAAGGCGCGCTTGAGATAGAGGTGCGCGACGTGCTCCCAGGTGAAGCCGATGCCGCCCAGCACCTGGATCAGGCTCTTGGCGACGTCGACGGCGGCCTGCGGCGCGACAGCACCCGCGACCGAGATCGCCAGCGAGAGCGACGGATCGCCAGAGGTCATCTCATCGAGCGCGTGTGCGGCGTCCCACGCCGCAGCGCCGGCAATCTCGAGATCGGCCAGCATGTCCGCGCAGCGGTGCTTCACGGCCTGGAACGACCCGATCGGTTGCCCGAACTGCTCGCGGACCTTGGCGTAGTCGACCGCAAGGTCGAGGCATGCTCCAGCGATGCCCGCGGCCTCGGCGCTGAGCAGCACCGCGGCAGTCGCGATCACCTCGTGGTCGATCAGCCCGACGAGCAGTCGGCTCTCATCCGCGACAGGCTCCGCAACGGCCGCGATCCGGCGCGTCGGATCGATGCCGACCGAGGACGTCACCGTCAGGCCTGCGGCGTCGAGCAGGAACCACCGGTCGTCGACCGGCATCAGGACGGCGCTGACACCGGCGCCGCCAAGCAGATTGCCGTTGATCGACACCGCGGCGCTGAAGCTGCCATCGCGAAGCCCGGCCTCGACCGACGCCTGAAGCTCCTCGGTGCCGAACCGGCGTACCAGCAAGCCGGCAAGCAAGGTCGGCACGATCGGTCCTGGAGCAAGCGCGCGGCCCAGCTCCTCGATCGCGACACAGAGGTCGCTGACCCGCGCGTCGAACGGCAGCGCGAGCAGCTCCTGCTCAGCAAGCGCCTGCCAGGACTCGGGCAGCGTGTCCGTGTCGGCATCGGCCGCAACCTTCGCGGCGGCGGTCAACCCTGTCTGCTCGGCGAATCCACGCACGGATGCAGCCAGGGCGTTCTGCTCGTCGGAGACCGCGAGCGCAGCGGGTCGCACGGACAAATATTAGAACAGGTTTCACTTTGCCGACAGGCCCATCAAGACGCGGTTTCGGCCAGCCGACATCGAATCTGACTACCCGTTAGATAGGTTGCTAACAATGGCAAGCATCTCGCCGTCGGTGGCAAGGGCGCTGGGGCGGTTCACCAAAGCGGCTAAGCCGGTCAACCTCTCGCCGGGCTTCCCGCTGGACCTGCCCGGCCGCGGTCGCACCTTCGTCATCGACACCCCCGGGCCCCCTGGGGCTCCCACGCTGATCCTGATCCACGCACTCGCAACCACCGCCGCGCTGTCTTGGTATCCGTCGATGCATGCGCTCGCTGAGAAGTATCGGGTCATCGCGTTCGATCAGCGGTGGCACGGCCGCGGCATCCGCTCGGAGACGTTCTCGCTCGAGGACTGTGCCGACGATGTCGCCGCCGTCGCAGATGCGCTTGGCGTCGAGCGGTTCACCGTCGTCGGCTACTCGATGGGTGGCGCGATCGCTCAGCTGGTCTGGCGCCGCCATCGCGGGCGCGTCGAAGGCATCGTGCTCGCAGCGACTGCGCGAAACTTCCGCGGTTCCACGCAGGAGCGGGCCTGGTTCCGGTTGACCGGAATGACGATGGCCCGCCTTGGTGAGCGCGCACGCGTGGGGATGGAACGCCGCGGGGCGCGGCTGCCCGACACCCCGATGGGTCTGACGGCCGACGCATCGAAGGTCGGGCCATGGGCCATGGCGGAGTTCCGGAGCACGAGCGGCTGGGCGCTCTTCGCGGCCCTTGACGCTCTCGGCCGCTTCGACTCCTCGGCATGGATCAAGCGGGTCGACGTACCGGTCAGCGTCATCGTCGCCGAACGAGACCGCGCCATTCCAACCCGGCGACAGCACAGCCTGGCGGCCTCCATCCCAGGTGCGATCAGCTATGAGTTCGCCGGCAGCCACGCGGGTCTCGTGCTCGGAGCGGAAACCTTCGTCCCCGTCCTGGTCGAGGCCTGCGAGTCAGTCAGCCGGCGGATTCGGCAGTTGCCGTCGCCGCGTCCGCCGGCGTCATAGCGGCAGCAGCCTCGAGCAGCTCGGTCACCGCCGCCGGGATCGCGTCAGCCAGATCCCACAGATCGGGCATCAGCTCGCGGCACGCGATGAACCCGAAGCCGATCGCGTCCATGTTCGACAGCACGGTGACATTGAGGCCGGCGCCGTCCATGACGGGCCCGAGTGGGTGCAGCTCGACGAGCCGACCACCGTTGAAGTAGAGCGGGATCGGCGGGCCAGGAACGTTGGAGATGACGAGGTTGTGCACCACCGGGTGGCGGTTGGCCAGCCGAAGGCTCGAGTAGACCCGCGCGGCAAGCGAGAACGTGTTGGGCGCGGCGTGCTCCGCCCAGTCCTGCAGCATGCTCGCGCCGACCAGCTCGTGGTCGGCCTTGGCGCCGTCGTTGGTCAGTGCGATCTGCCTCAGTCGCTCAGCCGGATCATCGACGTCGCTCGCGAGGCTCGCGAACATGATCGAGATCCTCGTCGTACCCGACGTGTCGTCGCCTTGATCGTGCACCGAGATCGGGATCGCAGAGATCAGCGAGCGCTCGGGCAGCTCGTCCCGGGCGGCGAGATAGGTACGCAGCGCACCAGAGCACACGGCCATCACGACGTCGTTGATCTTCACGCCGAACGCGTTCTTGATGGTCTTGAGATCATCGAGCGAGACGTGGGTGTAGGCGACGCTGCGATGCGCGGTGATGGTCGCGTTGAACGACGTACGCGGCGCCCGGAACGGTGCGGGCATGCCCGGCACGCCACCACGACCCCGCCGGTTCGCAAGCTTGCCGACACTCATCAAGGTGCCTGGGACCAGCTTGACGATGCGGGCCGGCCGAACCGCCCAGTCCAGCAGCGAGCGGCCGACCAGCTCCATGTCGCTCGGCTTGCGCTCCGGCTCCCAGTCATCAACGACGGAAGCGTCCGGCGTTCCGTCCTTCTCGAGGTCGAACAGCTCGGCCATCATGTTCGCGCCGGTCATCCCGTC
>DATAVE010000145.1:0-1769 GCA_036267875.1 Mycobacteriales bacterium | reverse complement strand
CAGTCTCCAGCAGATGGCCGACCGCGTCGTAGAGGTAGATCGTCGTGCGGCCAAGCGGATCCACCGTCCGCAGCAGCGCCCCGTCCTTGTCGTAGAAGGTCAGCGTGACCTTGCCCAGCGGATCAGTCATCTGGATAACATGACCGTTGAGGTCGTATTCGTAGTGCCAGGTGTTGCCTAGCAGGGTGCTGAAAAAGGCTGGCCGGGATCGACGGGCGGATCGTGGGCCGGTACGATCGGAAGGAGAGCGAGCGGAGGGCAGACGATGCGCGGCAGCACCGAGCGGCAGATGGGGATGCTTCTCGGCGTCACGGCCGACGAACTCGTGCCTGCCGACCATCCGATCCGGCGTATTCGCCGTCTGGTCGATCACGCGTTAGCTGAACTCTCCCCGACCTTCGCCCAGATGTATAAGGACGGCGGCCGACCCTCGATCCCGCCCGAACACCTGCTCAAGGGATCGCTGCTGATCGCGCTCTACTCGATTCGCTCCGAGCGGCAGTTCTGCGAGCGGCTGCAGTACGACCTCCTCTTCAAATGGTTCCTCGATTTGAACATCGCGGACCCTGCCTGGGACGCCAGCACGTTTAGCAAGAATCGCCAGCGGTTGCTTGATCAGGAGGTGGCGCGGCGCTTCTTCGCGGCCGTGCTGGCGGAGGCGAAGAAGCGCCGGCTCTTGTCGGCGGACCATTTCACGGTGGACGGCACGCTGTTGGAGGCATGGGCCTCGCTCAAGAGCTTTGTCCCCAAAGACGCCGGGAAGGACGACGACGCGCCACCGTTGGCAGGCGGAGGCAAGGACGTCGCGGTGGATTTCCACGGGGAGACCCGCAGCAACGCGACGCACGCCTCCACGACCGACCCCGATGCCCGGCTGGCGAAGAAGGGCGCGGGCAAAGAAGCGAAGCTGTGCTACCTCGGCAACGTCTTGATGGAGAACCGCACGGGCCTCGTCGTCGATGTCGAGACCTTGGTCGCGAGCGGGACGGGCGAAGTTGATGCCGCGTTGACGATGCTCGACCGGCTTGGCGGCACGCAGCAGATCACCATCGGCGCGGACAAAGGCTACGACCAGCGTCGCTTCGTGGACGGCTGCCGGGGCATGGCGGTCACGCCGCACGTGGCGCAGAAGCAGCGCTCGGCGACCGATGGCCGCACGACGCGCCATGCCGGGTACGCCGTCAGTCAGCGGCTGCGGAAGCGGGTCGAGGAGATCTTCGGCTGGGAGAAGACGGTAGGCGGGCTGCGCAAGCTGCGCTACCGCGGGCTGGAGAAGGTTGCGTATACCTTTACCTTCACCGCAGCGGCCTACAATCTGGTGCGGATGGCCAAACTCGACGCTGCTTGAGAGACGCCGCTCCGACCAGCGTCGCCCGCACGGCGCGCACGGCGCGCACGGACGAGCCAACCAGCGTCGCTGCGACCACGCGGACGCACAAAAAGCGCTACCGGTCGCCATTCGGCACCTGCGTTGCGTCGCCAAGCAGGTGCCAGCCACCTGTCGAGACCGCTATTTCAGCACCCTGCTAGCGGCAGAACAGCGGGCCGCAGCCGGCCGCCTCATCGCTGTCCGTGTCGACCTCTTCCGGCGACGGCCGCTGCATTGGATTCCCGGTCCGGGCGGCGTGTTTCTCCTGTCGCTCGGTGATCATCACCTCGAACTCGTGCCGCGCGCCGGCGACCTCTGGGCCGTCGTCGAGGTTCCGCGCCACGGCGCGCCGGCGATACTCCGCGATCAGCTGCCGATCAGCCTCGCACAAGGACGCGCG
>DATAVE010000144.1:0-28261 GCA_036267875.1 Mycobacteriales bacterium | reverse complement strand
ACGAGGTACGTCGGAACCATCTGCGTGTGGGTGACCTTGTGCTCCTCGACGAGCCGCATCCACTCCAGGGGGTCGAAGCGATCCATCACCACAACGGTGCCGCCGATGCGGTGCACCGTCGTGCTCCAGCCGGCCGGAGCTGCGTGGTAGAGCGGAGCCGGCGAAAGGTAGACCGACTCCGGCTGGAGTCCGTAGAGCCCGCTGATCAACCCGACCAGCGGATTCATGTCACCGAACTCGATCGTCGGCAACCCGGGCTTGATGCCCTTCGGTTGCCCGGTCGTGCCGGAGGAGTAGAACATCCAGCTGCCTTCGATGTCGTCGGCCGACGCGGTCTCCGGCAGACCGACGGTTGCTTCCTCGAGTGACTCGAAGCCGGGCAGCGCTCCGCCGACCGACAACCGCAGCGGCACGTCGTCGGCGACTTCACCGAGGGCAGCGATGGTGTCCGCTAGGTCGGCGGAGGCGATGAGCGCCTTCGCCTCGCAGTCGGCAACGATGTACGCCGTCTCCTTCGCGGCGAGGTGCCAGTTGACCGGTACGACGTACAGGCCGCAGCGCTGCACTCCCCAGATCACCTCGTACCAAGCGACGTCGTTGGTCATCACGACCGCGACTACGTCGCCGCGCTGCAACCCGCGAGCGCGCAGCAGCGATGCGATCTGGTTGGACCTGGCTTCGAGCTCGGCGTAGGTGCGGGTCTCGCCGGTTGACGGCGTGACGACAGCGAGTCGGTCGGGTGCGTTCGCTGCGTGGACCGATGGGTGGAACATGCCGCTCATGCTCAGCGACTCCTTTACCTAGCGACCCTGCCAGTTTGGCTCGCGCTTCTCGGCGAACGCTCTTGGACCTTCCTTCGCGTCCTCGGTCGCGAAGACCTCCTGCGAGATCTTCGACTCGATCTTGAACGCCTCGCGCATGTCGACCTTGAGGCCCTCGATGACGCTGCGCTTCGTTGCCTGCACGGCGAGCGGCGCGTTCTTGGTGATGCGGGCGGCCATCCGGAACGCCGCGTCGAGCAGGTCGTCCTCCTCGACAATCTCGTTGAGCAGGCCCATCGCATGTGCACGCCTGGCGTCGACGCGGTCGGCACACAGCAGGAACTCCTGAGCCAGCGCGAACGGCAGCTGACGAGGTAGCCGCACAGTCGAGCCGCCGCCCGCGAACAAGCCACGCGCCGGCTCGAGGACGCCAAAGGTCGCGTTGTCTGTGGCGATCCGGATGTCGATGCCGAGCAGCATCTCCATGCCGCCGGCGACACACGGGCCGTTCACCGCCGCGATGATGGGCTTGTAGACCTTGCTGCCCCGCAGCACCGCGTCCGTGCCGTCCGCGAGTGAGTACTCGCCGATCTTGTCGGTCTCGCCGGCCTGGATCTGCTTGGCGAGCTTCGTGATCTCGGGAATATAGGTCTTGAGGTCCGCACCCGACATGAAGTTGCGCCCGACCCCGGTGATGATCGCAACCCAGGCCTGCTCGTCCTCGCCGAACCGCTTCCAGGCCTGGGCAAGTGCGTGGAAGTGCTCGAGGTCGCAGGCGTTCTTCGCCTCGGGGCGGTCAATGATGATCAGCGCGACGCGCTCTGCGCCGGCGCGAGAGCCGACCTCGTAGTGAATAGGCAAGGCGTTCTCTTTCTATTCGAGCGGGAGCTGGACCGAGACCGATCCCTTGGCCTGGACCTGGTCGTCCTGGTTGACGATGCGTACCTCGACATCGGCGACGTGAACGCGACGGCGCTCCTCGCGTACGCCGGTGACTACGCCAGTGATGAAGCTGGCGTCGCCGGTCAGCGCGGGGGAGCGGTACTTCACATCGGCGTGCGTCAGATGCCCCCACTCGCCGGCCCAGGCCGCGACGTAGTCGAGCACCCACGCGCCCATCGATGCGCCGTACCCGTAGCCGCGCGCCATGCCGATCTTCTTGGCCCACTGCGGCTGCAAGTGTCCGCGCGACGGGCCGTAGTAGGCACCGTCGGTGCGCTCGGGATCCGATCGTTCGAGGTTGCGGTCGCCCTCGTTGCCGGCGAACTCCTTGGTGTAGCCGAGGTCGATGCCCTTGACCGACGTCGGCCCCTTGGCCATCGCGCCCCAGGTCGTCATCGGGTAGGCGCGCCACTCGGTCGTGAAGCTGGCGAGGGTGTGCGGGCCGAGGACGTTACGCGGCAGCACCTCGCCTTCCTTCACGGATCCGAGCAGCCGCTTGTCGTGGCCGAGGGTCTGCACCGCTTCGATGAACTCCGCCTTGATGACGTCGAGCTCGGCGATCTTCTCGTCGGTCCAGTCCGGCTCGGAGTCGCCGGCTTCGGACTCGGAACCGTAGAGGTCCTTCTCCTTGGCTTTGCGGACCTTGTAGCGGATCGCCGTCGAGCGCTGCAGCGCGACCCGGCCGCCCGAGTCGGTGAGGTAGAGGGTGTCGCCGCGTTGGAAGCAGGTCGGGCCGGCGAACGACGTCTCCGACACCTTGTAGTCGTAGGGCATCCGGTGGCAGAGCACCTTGTCGCCCGGCTCGAGGCGCGCCTCGAAGAACCACCACTCGTCGCCGCCGAAGACGAGGTGCGAGTCGGGGATTCGGCCGACCTGCGCGGGCGCGCAGCCATGGCTGGTGTCGGTTGCCACCGTGTAGGACTGCGGCGCGATGACCCGACCGAAGCGGCTCTCCGCCGCGTAGTGCTCGTCGTAGTGCAGCGGGTTCGGGTAGTGCATCGCCTGCACCCAGCGACGTACGTCGTTCAGCGCAATCGGATCCTTGAGCTCGCCGGGCATGATCGGCACGCCCATGTGCCGGGCGAGGTCGGAGACGTCAAGAGTCTCTTCAGAAGCTTCGGTCGAGTCCGTCATTTCCCCTGTTTCTCTCTCGCGTCCAGCAGCGCGCGCAGCTCGTCGTCGCGGACCTTGGTCTTGCTTGCGGTCAGCGGGATCTCACCCGCGCCGAAGAACTCCACCCGTTTGGGCACCTTGTACGCCGCGATCCGCTCGCGCAGGAAGCCTTGCACGTCCTCGGCGGTCTCGGTGGCGCCGTCGCGAAGCTCGACGCAGAGCACCGCGAGCTGGCCGAGCCGCTCGTCCACGACGCCGAGGACCCGCGCGAGCTGCACCGGCGGGTACGCCCGCAACGCCACCTCGATCTCAGCTGGGGAGACCAGGGTCCCGGCGGTCCTGATGACCTCGTCGCGCCGGCCGCTCCAGTGGATGCCGCCGTCTTCGCCGATATGGCCGACGTCGCCAGTATGGAACCAGCCGTCGGTGTCGAAGCACTGCTCGGGCGTCTTGCCGAGGTAGTGCTGCATCAGGGTCGGGCCCTTGATGAGCAGCTCGCCTTCTTCACCCGCCGGCACCGACACACCCGAGTCGGGATCGACGACGCGCAGCTGGTTGCCGGGCAGCAGGACGCCGAGACTCGACCGCATCAGCTCGCGCGAGCTGGTCGACGGGTATGCGCAGATGAAGGCGCACGTTTCCGACATGCCCCAGCCGACCGGCATCTGCCAGTCGGGGTCGGGATTCGTGACGCTGGGGTGCTTCGCGAAGACGGCCTTTCCGAAGACGCTGCGCAGGCTGGACAGGTCAGTGGTTGGCCAGTTGGCGTGCTCGGCGAGTGTCCGCGCCTGGTGGGGCAGCGTGTAGGCCTCGGTCACCCTCTCCCTGGCCATCAGTGCAAGAGCGACGCCGGCGTCGAAGCCTTCCTGCATCACCCACGCGCCACCTGCGGCAAGCGTGGCGCCCATTGCTGTGTTCATGCCGGCGGTCCAGAAGATCGGCAGCGCAGTCCACATCCGGGTTTGCGCGTGCCGACCGAACAGTTCGGACTGGATCCAGAACTGCAGCGTGGGGGCCTGGTGGTGATGGACGACGCCCTTCGGTGTGGCGGTCGTGCCGGAGCTGAACATGATCAGTGCGGTGTCGCGCGGATCGGTGACGGCGACCGTCGCCCCTACGACGCTGTCGTCGGTCTCGTCCGCGTCGAAGAGAAAGGATCCCCAGCTCTCGATCCCGTGACGGGCGTCTTCGGGGCCGAGCGCAACGACCAGGGCCGGCACCGCGGTGTCGTCGTCGTCCTGCAACGCGGCGACGTCCTCGGCGAAGCTGCGCGAGCCCATCGAGGTCTGCAGCAGCAGCGCGCTAGGCCCGGCCGCCTCGAGCAGTGTCGCCAGCTCGGGCTTCGTTGCGAACGTCGACAGCGGCACGATCACCGCGCCGGCGAGCGCTGCACCGAAGTACGCCGCGACGGCCTCCGGCCGATTGGCCATCAGCGTCGCGACCCGGGCTCCGGGGTTCACACCACGTGCGATCAAGGTCCGAGCTACGTCGCGGGCGTTGCGCTCGAGATCGGCGTACGTCCATCGGATCGTCTCGTTGCCGAGCAACGGGTCGTCGAAGACCAGCGCCTCGTTGTCGGCGTACCGCTGGCACACCTCGAGCAGAAAGCCGCCCATCGTCAGCGGCCTGCCGGAAGCAATGAACTCGCCGGGATCGAACGCCGGACCGGCGGCGTCCGCCAGCTGCCCGCCGCTCACTTCGGTCCCTTCCGACACGTGCATCGCTGTGACAGACTTCCACACCTAGGAGAGCATGATTCTCCGTCAGCGCCGTCAAGGTTCTCTTACCGGAGGCTCGTCGTGACGATCGAGGCCACCCCATCCGTCGACGCCGTCACCGCGACGGTGATCCGCTCGGCGATGGAGACCATCTGCTTCGAGATGGCGACGTATGTGTCGCGTACCGCGACCACGCCGATCCTCAACCAGTCCAACGAGCGCAACGCGACGATCCTCGATGGACACGGCCGGCTTGCCGCGCTGTCAGTCGGCATCCCGCAGTTCATGTTGTCCTCGACGTTGCCGGTCCGGTTTGCCAGCGAGTTCTTCGAGGGCGAGCTCTACCCGGGCGACGTGCTGATCGCGAACGACCCGTTCCACGGCGGCGGGCATCTGCCGGACGTCAACGTCTTTGCCCCGGTGTTCGACCTCGACGGCAACCTGATGCTGTTTGCTTCGATCCAGTGCCACCACGGCGACACCGGTGGCGCGATGGCCGGTGGCTACAACGTGTTCGCCAAGGACATCTGGAGCGAGGGCGTCCGCTACCCGGTGCTGAAGCTGGTCGACCGTGGCGTCGAGCGTCGCGACGTTGTACTGATGATGCGGGCCAACAGCCGGCTTCCCGGCTTCATCGGAGACCTTCGCTCGCAGGTCGGAGCCGCGCAACTCGGTGCGCGCCGGCTGACAGAGATCATCGAGGAGTACGGCGCGCACGCGGTCCAGGGGACGGTCGACTGGACGATCGCGGACGCGACCCGGCGGTTCTCCGAGGAGATCGCGACCTGGCCCGACGGCACTTACGTCTCGGACGTCTACGTCGATCATGACCCCGCCGGCAATACCGACATACACGTGCACTGCGAGATCACGGTCGAAGGCGACCACCTGATCATCGACTTCGACGGCTCGGACACCCGGCCGAACATTCAGGCCTGGTCGACGTTCGGAAACACTCGCGGCAACGTCATCGCGCAGCTCGCCAGTCTGGTCGACCCGTCGATCCCGAAGAACGAGGGTTTCTTCAACTGCATCGACCTGCGCGTGCCTGAGGGGTGCTGCCTCAACCCGCCGGTCGGCAAGCCGGTCTCGAGCGGCACACATCATCCGGGCGTCGAGGTAGGTGACGCGATCGCGATCGCGATGAGCAAGATCCTGCCCGACCGGTGCTGCCCGCAGAGCTACAAGTTCGGCAGCCCCCGCCAGATGTGGGGCGATACCGACCCGCGCAGCGGCAAGTCGTTCTTCGACCACGGCGGCGAGGTCAGCGCCGGATGGGTCAGCGCGGTGAAGGGCACCGACGGCTGGGGCGCGCTCGCCGCGTCGATGGGCAACCTGATCAAGGCCAGTGCGGAGATCAACGAGCAGCTGTTCCCGCACATCCTGCGCGGCCGCAACTTCATCACCGACTCCGGCGGCCCCGGCCAGTGGCGGGGTGGTTGCGGGAGCCACTTCATCAAAGAGGTGCGGACGCCGACTCAGATCAACCAGTACGTCGTGAACCAACGTCACACTCACCCAGGCATCGCCGGCGGCCACAACGGGTCGCCCGACATCTGCTTCGTCGGTGAGACCAAGGTCGAGACCGCGGTGTCCGGAGTGCAGCTCGAGACCGGAGACCGGCTCGACTACAAGTTCGGTGGGGGCGGCGGCTGGGGCGACCCGCTCCTACGTGACCCGCAGGCGGTGCTCGACGACGTGTGGGATGAGTACGTCTCGATAGAGGCTGCGAAGCGCGACTACGGGGTTGTAGTTACCGGCTCACTCGAAGAGATGACGCTTGCCCTGGATGAGGACGCCACCGAGGCGGAGCGAAAGAAGCGTTCGGCCGCATGACCGGATATCGAATCGGTGTCGACGTCGGCGGCACCTTTACCGACTGTGTCGTGATGCGTCCGGACGGCAGCCTGCTGCTGGAGAAGGCGCCAACCACACCGGGCGACCAGAGCGACGGCGTCGTCAACGCGCTGACTCAGGCCGCGGCGACTGACGGGATCAGCCTCGACGAGCTGCTCGGCCAGACCGACACGATCGTGCACGGCACGACCACCGGCGACAACACGATGATCCAGATGACGGGCGCGCCGACTGGCCTGATCGTCACTGCCGGGTTCCGTGACGAGATCGAGTTCCGGCGTTGTTACAAGGAAGACATCTGGGACCCGACGCTGCCCGCGCCGTACCCGATTGCGCGTCGCCGAGTGCGGCTCGAAGTCGACGAGCGGATGACCGCCGAAGGTCAGATCGAGACGCCGCTCGATGAAGAGGCAGTGCGGAAGGCGACGGCTCGACTGCGCGCTTTCGGCGTCAGCTCGATCGCGATCAGCTTCCTGCACTCCTACCTCAATCACACCCACGAGCTGCGGGCGCGCGAGATCGTGCTGGAGGAGTACCCCGACGTCGAGATGGTGTCGCTGTCGCACGAGGTGCTGCCGAAGCCACCGGAGTTCGAGCGGACGTCCACGACGCTGGTCAACGCCTACGTCGGTCCGCCGATCGCCCGCTATCTCGGGCGGCTGACCTCTCGGCTTGCCGACGCTGGCTACGCCCACGAGCTGCTCGTGGCTACGTCCTCCGGCGGCGTGGCGACTGCCGACGCTGCGGCACGACGCGCGGTGGCGACGATCGGCTCCGGGCCGACCGGCGGCGTCACCGCAGCGGCGAAGGTCGGCGGAAAGTCAGACCTCGGCGACCTGGTCAGCGTCGACATGGGAGGCACGAGCTACGACGTCTGCCTGATCCGCGGCGGCCGGCCCGAGATCAAGATGGACTGGAACTGGTTCCATCGCTACTGCATCGGGATCCCGATGATCGACATCCCCTCGGTGGGCGCCGGCGGCGGCTCGATCGTCTGGGAAGAGGGCGGCGTCCTGCACGTCGGCCCGCAGTCCGCGCAGAGCCAGCCCGGTCCGGTTTGCTACCGGCGCGGCGGCACGGAACCGACCGTGACAGATGCTGACCTGGTGCTCGGCAGGCTCTCGCCGGACGGCTTCGCGGGCGGCCGGATGACGCTTGACGTCGATGGCGCGCGGGCGGCCTTGGCGAAGGTCGGCGAAGGCGTCGGCATGTCAGCCGAAGAGGTTGCAGCCGCTGCCGTACGGATCGTTGACGCGAACATGACCGACGCCGTCCGGCGCGTGTTGTCACTCGCCGGCGCGGATCCGCGCAAGCTCAACCTGGTCGCGTTCGGCGGCATGGGTGGTGTGCACGCGACTGTCCAGGCTCGGGCGCTCGGCATGAGCAAGTGCGTCATACCTGCAGCCGCTGCTGGCTTCTCGGCGCTTGGTCTGTTGTCGGCCAACCACGTCGTCGATGACTCACGCGGCTATATCTCGCCGCTTGCCGAGGTCGACCTCACGCACCTCGGTGCGCTGGCGTCGGAGTTGGAGACCAAGGCCCGGTCAGAGCTTCGCGTAGCGAACGTGCCTGACGAGCGGATCAAGCTCGAGTGGTCGTTGCTGCTGGTCTACCCCGGTCAGACCTTCGATGCCTCGATCCCGGTCGAGCACCCGGCGGACGTCGATGCGGCGGTCAACGAGTTCCACCGACGCAATGCCGAGGCGCGGTTGATCGAGGCGCGGGCGCAGGACCCGATTCTTCGCGGCGTACGACTTGTCGCCGTCGGCGAGGTGTCGCAGCCGGTCGACCTCGTGCTCGAGAAGGCGACTGTGGTCGAGCCGGCCAGCCGCCGACGGATGTACATCGGCGACGGCTGGCACGACGACGTTGCGGTCTACGAGATGGCGGGTGTCCGTCCGGGCGTCATGGTCAGTGGGCCTGCGGCGATCACCGGTCCGTTCACGACGGTCATCGTCGGGCCCGGCGAGCGCGCGCAGGCGACGCCCGAGGGTGACATCCTCATCGACCTCTAGGGATCTGCGTGGATCACATCGGGCTGTGTCCGGCCGACTTCGCCGAGTCGCTTCGCTTCTACGTCGAGGGGATCGGCTTGGAGGTCGTCTTCGACGTCGAGCTTGCAATGGACATGGAGAGCTTCCTCGGGGCGAAGACCGAGAAGGTCCGCACGCTGTTTCTCGCGCAGCCCGGCAACAGCGGTGCGACGAGGCTCGAGCTGCTCGATCTTTACGACGGGCGGGCTCACGCGGAACCGGCGGGCGATGGGTTGCCACGTCGCGGGCTGACGCTGATCTCGTTCCACGTCGCGGTGGACGAGACGCTTGCGCGACTCGCCGCGCTCGGGCTCGGCGGTCCGCCGCGGCGAATCCCGGCTCGTAAGGGATTTGCCGCGACGGTCACCGATCCAGACGGAGTGATGGTCGAGCTGGTCGACGCTCCCGTCGCTTTCTAGCGGCTGCCTTCTAGCGACTGGCGAGAGTCTCGACGCCGGGGCCGGAGAGCTTGTCGAGGACGAGCTTGCGGCCCGAGGTCGCGATCAGCAGGTCCATCGTCGTCCCCTCGACCACGGGACCAGAGCCGATGCTGAGGTTCTGGTCGGTCGCCTTGAGTGTCAGCCCGGCTACTCGCGACTTGCCGTGGATGATCGGCTCGCTGCCGGCGTAGAACGTCAGTGCCCGGCCAACTGCCTCGAGCGGATAGCTGCGCGTGATTCCGAGTGCGCGCCGGATGTCCTCGCCGTGCACGAAGTGCTCACCGAGCCAGGTGTCCTTCGGCCCGGGAGGAGCGTTCGTCCCGGCCTTTGCGGCCTTCAGCTTCGCCACGGTGGCATCGGGGCCTCCCGCAGACTGCGCGACGACACCCTTCTCGGCGAACTTGTCGAAGTTGAACCCCGAGCTCATCATGCTGCCGAGAAACTTCGGCGGGCTCATCCGAGCTAGCGAGGTCAGGTGCGCGAAGACCTGGTGCACGTTCCAGTGGCCGCAGGGGGTGGCGGTGTTCCACTGCTCGGGCGTCAGGCTCGCGACGTCGGCCAGGAGCGCGTCGCGCTCAGCGTGAATGGTCGGCCAGATGGATTCGGCCATGTCCCCTCCCAGGGATCTCCGAGGTGTCGGACGGTGTCATCAGTACGACGCTCGCCATCCCGGCGGATCGACAGCCGTGCCGAACTACTTTTCCTCGGGCATGTAGATCGACCGGATCGGGCTGGTCATCAGCGAACGGACCAGCGGCTCGTAGTGCTCGAGCGGCGGGGTGTCGTACGACGGATCGAACGCGGGGGCGTCGTACTCCGCGCAGAACTCCGCGGTCAGGTCGAACTCCGGCTGGCCGCGATACTTCTCCCGGATGTCGCGGTCGAGGCCGAGGTGGTGGAAGAAGTAGTAGCCCTGGAACTCCGCGTGGTGCTCGACCATCCAGTGGACCTCGGGGCTCACGAACGGCTTCACGATCGCCGCCGCGACGTCTGCGTGGTTGAACGAGCCGAGGGTGTCGCCGATGTCGTGCAGGAGCGCGGCAAGGACATAGCGGTCGTCGCGCCCGGCGCGTTCTGCGCGGGCAGCCGTCTGCAGCGAGTGGGTGAGCCGGTCGACCGCGAAGCCACCGAAGTCACCGTCGAGCAGGCGCAGATGCGCCAGTACCCGCGATGGCAGGTCCACCATGAAGTTCGCCGAGTGGTGGCCGATGATCTGCCAGTCCTCTTGGGTGCTCTGTGCCATGTCGGTAAACGTCGCCCGGTCACTCACTGTGGTCATGTGGGCATCATCCCCTAACGCGCCGAGCCCAACGTAAGTGGCCTAACTCGGCTCGACTTGGGCAACCTACGTGGGGCTCGGCGGAGTTCATATGCTCATGCGTCGTGGACTATGACCTCGGCGCTGATGCTGCTGCGCTCCGCTCCCGGCTGCGTCAGTTGATCCACGCGCACATCCCCGAGACGTTTCAAGGCGCCTGCACCGACGACCCGGCCGATCTCGAGCTGTGCAACCAGTTCTGCCGCACGCTCGCCGAGCAGGGCCTGCTCTGCCTCGCCTGGCCGGAAGAGTACGGCGGCGGCGGTGGCTCGGCCTGGGACCAGACCATCGTCCGCGAGGAGATGTGGGCCCACCACGAGCCGCGCGGCCCGCAGTACATGGGCGTCAACTGGGTCGGCCCTGCGCTGATGCGCCACGGCACTGACGCGCAGCGCGCGAAGCACCTGCCGCCGATCGCGTCGGGCAACGTCATCTGGTGCCAGGGTTTCTCGGAGCCCGAGGCCGGTAGCGACCTCGCGTCGTTGCGCACCCGCGCGGTCAAGGACGGCGACGGCTGGCTGATCACCGGACAGAAGGTCTGGACGTCGTACGCCCTCATGGCGCAGTGGTGCGTGCTGGCGACCTGCACCGATCCCGAGGCGCCGAGCGAGCAGCGGATCACGTTGTTCCTCGTACCGATGGATCGCGGCGGCATCGAAGTACGCCCGATCCCGTCGATGCTCGGACCGCACCACCTCAACGAGGTCTTCATCGATGGCCTTCGCGTCGGTCCCGAAGATGTGCTCGGCGAGGTTGGCGCCGGGTGGAAGGTGATGCGCGACGCACTCGCCTACGAGCGGGTCGGCATCGCGCGCTACGCCCGATGCGAGTCGCTGATGCAGCGACTGCTCGAGGTGCTCGAGGACGACGGGCGGTGGGAGGCGTTGGCGCCTGCTCTGCACGCCCGCTGGGTCCGCGCGCTGATCGACCTTCGGGTCGCTCGGCTGCTCGCCTATCGCGCGGTTGGCGACGGCGCGGGGATCGACCCGTCTGCCGCATCGACTGCTCGGATCGTCACCACGATGTGCGACCAGAACGTCGCCGAAGTCCTTGTCGACGCGGTTGGTGCAGGCGCGCTCGACGCCGGTGAGGACGCCGTCCTGCACGGTTCGATCGACGACCACTGGCGCTACGCGCAGGCTGCGACGGTCGCGTCGGGAACGATCGAAGTGCAGCGGATGCTGGTTGCCCGCTCCGTCCTTGGATCCTCGAGATGAACGGCTCGTCGCGATGAAGACGGCACTTCCCGCGGATGCAGTGGCGTACGGCGAGGCCGTGCGGGGTCGACTGGAGCGACTCGGCGGCGTCGACTTCGGCCTGCGCGCTGAGGGCGATCGATCGCTGCGCGACGAGGCCAGGAAGGCGCTCGAGGATCTCGGCGCGTTCGAGCTCGATGTTCGCGACGACCTCGATCAGTTCCTCGCCGCGGCCGAACTTTGCCGCGCGGCGGGCGCGCTGTGCCTGCCGATGCCGGTCGTCGAAGGTTTGATGCAGATCGACGGACAGCGGCTGGCTCTGATCGATCCGGCGGCGCCGCGCGTCGACCACGGTGACCTGTCCGGAGGCTGGATCGGCGCGGACCTTTATGGCGTTGCCCACCAGCTGAACATCAGCGCGGTGCCGACCCGCGCGAAGCTCGGCCCGTTTCTCGTACCGGCAACGCTCGGCGAGGCGGTTGCGCCCGTCGATGCCGACGACATCGCCCGCCACCTTGTCCTCGGCGCGTGGCGGATCCTGGGCGGCCTGCAGGCCGCGCTCGGCCAGGTGGTCGAACATGTGAAGGCGCGCAAGCAGTTCGGTCAGGCGCTTGCGCAGTTCCAGGTCGTGCGATTCGGCATCGCCGACGCCAACGTCGCCTTGGTCGGCCTCGACGAGCTCGCGCGCTACACCGCTTGGCGCCTTGCTGCGGCTGAGCCCGCCAAGCGACAGGCCGACGCCGCCGCGCTCCGGCTGCACGCTGCTGACACCGCCCGCAGCGTGCTGCGCACCTGCCATCAGATGCTCGGAGCGATCGGCTTCTGCGACGAGCACGACGTGTCGGTGATCGACCGTCATCTTCAGCCGCTGTTGCGTGAGCCGTTCTCAGGAGAGTCGCTCGCGTTGCGGTTGGTGCCTGCAGTTCGCAGCGGCGACTTCGAGACGCTCTTCTCTTCATGAGGGCGGGAATCCCAGGCGTCCTCGACGCCGCATTGCGCGACCGGCCCGACGCGATGGCGGTCATCGCGCGATCAGCTCGGATGACCTACGCCGAGCTCGACGCGGCCGCCGATCGCAGCGCGGCGGCGCTGTGGGACCTTGGCCTGCGCTCCGGCGGTCGGCTCGCTGCGAGTCTTCCCAATGACATCGACGTCGTCCTCGCCTTCCATGGCGCGATGCGGATCGGCGCGATCTGGGTGGGCATCGGTGAGGCGCTCGCCGCTCCCGAGAAGCAGCATCTGATCGGCGACTGCACGCCGACGCTCTTCCTCGCATCCGACGAGGCGATCGCCGAGTGTGTTGACGCACTCGGTTCTGTTGGCGGTCGCGGTGTCACGGTCGAGGAGCTCCGCGCGGCAACTGCGACGGCAGGGTCGCCACCAACTGTCGAGGTCGATCCCAGCGCGCCGGCTGGCATCGCTTACACGAGCGGCACGACCGGCGTACCCAAGGGGATCGTGCACTCGCAGCACAACCTGCTGCTCCCCGGTGAGGTCTTGGTCGCCAGCCGCGGTTGGGGCCCGTCGCTACGCAAGGGCGACTGCCTGCCACTGACCATCCTCAACCTGGTGGTGCTGACGACCCTGCTGACGGCGCAGGCGCAGGGTTGCTGCATCGTCATGGATCGCAGGGACGCAGAAGGCATCACCGAGTGGATCGAGCAGGAGCAGGTCACGCACTGGAACGGCGTACCTGCTCAGCTCCATGATCTGGTCACGCGCAAGCAGGTCGACCCAGCGCGGCTCGCGTCGTTGCGTGAGGTGTGGAGCGGCGGCGGCGACTGTCCCGACCAGCTGCGGGCGCGGTTCGCCGAGGTTTACGGGCTGCCGATCCGCTCGACCTACGGGCTGACCGAGGCGCCGACCGTCGTATCGATCGATCCAGTCGGCGGTGAGCGCCGGCCGGGTGCGAGTGGCAGGGTGCTTCCGCACCTGTGGGTTCAGGCTCGTCGCGATGACGGCACGTTGCTCCCGCGCGATGCCGAAGGGGAGCTGTGCCTCTCGCCGCGGTCCGAGAGCGAGTGGGCAGGCCGCTGGAAGCCGTACCTCGGGGTGTGGCGCAACGGCGAAGTGGTCGACCCGCCGTCGGCGCCTCTGCAGACCGGCGACTACGGCGTCGTCGACTCGGAGGGCTGGCTCACCGTGCTCGACCGGTTGAAGGTGCTGATCGTGCGCGGCGGTGCCAACGTCTATCCGGCCGAGGTCGAGCGAGTGCTGCTCGCCGAGGACGGAGTCGCCGGCGTCGCGGTGTTCGGCGTACCTGACGAGCGGATGGGCGAGCGAGTCGCTGCGCTCGTCGAGACCGATGGCGAGGTGGACGTCGACGCGCTTGCCGCCGCGTGCCGCCGACAGCTCGCGGACTACAAGGTGCCCGAGCGGATCGAAGTGATCGACGCGCTGCCGCGCAACGCGATGGGCAAGGTCGTGCGCACCGGCCTGGCTGACCTGCTGGAAGGATCTAGCTCGTGACGGACTCGAAGCGCACTGCCATCGTGACCGGCGGCAGCGGCGGGATCGGCTTGGCAATCGCCGAAGGCCTCGTGGGCCGCGGGTACGACGTGGTGATCACGGCCCGAAGCGAGGGCCGGCTACGCGCCGCTGCAGAGAAGATCGGCGCTCGCTACGTCGTTGCGGACGGCGCCGACGAGCAGCAGATGGCCGCGGTGATGGAGGCCGTCGACGAGGTGCAGCTGCTGGTCCACTCGGCGGGCATCCTCAAGGGGACCTTCCTGCGCAAGCTCTCCCTCGACGACCTCGACCAGGTGCTGAGCGCGAACCTGCGGTCGGCGTTCGTCACGAGCCAAGCGGTGCTGACCAAGATGCCGGTCGGCGGACGGCTGATCTACATCGGCTCGTCGGCAAGCAAGGAACCGATGAAGGGTCGTACGGCGTACTCCGCGTCTAAGGCGGGCCTCGACGCGTTCGCCTCGGCACTTCGTCGAGAGGTTGCCCGCGATGGCATCAACGTCAACGTCGTCATCCCGGCGCCGGTCGAGACGGAGATCCTCGAGGAGGTCACCTTCGAGATGGTGGCGCTGCAGTCGAGCGATGTCGTCGATGCGGTGCTGTTCCTCGATGGGCTGCACCCGCGGGTCGTGATCCCGGAGATCTTCATGTACGCCAACCCCGAGGGACCGCTCGCGCCGCCACCCGTGCTCCCTCCCGCAGCGAGGGCTAAGCAGTCATGAGCGTCATTCCCGATGTCGCGCCGATCCCGTTTGGCGCCAAGCTGCAGCAGCTTGCCGAGTCGGATCCGGATGGCGTCGGAGCGGTTCTCGTCTCCCTCGATGGCACGGACACGTCGCTGACGTGGTCGCAGCTCGACCGGGGCGCGAACCAGTGGGCTCGGGTGCTGCAGGCGCATGGCGCCGGGGTCGGTGATCGGGTGGCCGTCGCCGTACAGAACTCCGTCGAGCTGACCTGCGCATTGCTGGGCTGCTGGAAGGCCGGCGCGATCCCGATCCCGGTGCGATGGGACCTGCCCGACTGGGAGCGCGACCGAGTGCTCGCCGTCATCGAGGCGGCCGTCACGATCTCGAGCGACAACCTCGCGGCCATGCGCGCCGAGGCGGCCGCTGCAGATGCCAGCCCGATGCCTCCGGTCGTCGCGCCTCAGATCAACGGCATCTGCAGCAGCGGCGCGACCGGTACGCCGAAGGTCATCATGAGCACCCGCGCCGCGGCGTGGCTGCCGAACTTGTCGGACCCGTTCATCTCCAACTGGCAGGGCTGCACCCGGCCGCAAGTCATTCTCGTCATGGCGCCGATGTACCACACGAACGGCTTCGCGACCCTGCACTTCCTGCTCGGCGGCGACCGCCTTATCATCCTCGAGAAGTTCGATGCGAAGGTCGCGCTGGACGCCATCGAGCGGCACCGCGTGACGACGTTCACGGCGACTCCGACGATGTTGCAGCGGATCGCCGATGTGGATGGCGTCTTCGACCGTGACCTGTCGACGGTCGAGTGGATCCTGCAGGGCGCGGCGATGATGCCGCCGTCGTTGCTGCGTACCTGGTTCGCGCTGCTCGCGCCGGAGAAGATCGTGATGGCCTACGGAATGACCGAGCAGCTGGGCCTCACCTCGCTGCGCGGCGACGAGTGGCTCGCGCACGAAGGCAGTGTCGGTCGTGGCTTCCGTGAGACCGAGATCAAGATTCTCGACGAGATGCGCAACCCGGTCCCGGTCGGCGAGCTCGGTGACATCTATATGCGTTCGCCGCTGACGGGTTCGTACGACTACCGCGGCGGCGCCGCGTTGCTGCCGATGACAGAGGACGGCTTCGGGACGGCGGGGGACATCGGCCGCGTCGACGAGGACGGCTTCCTCTACCTCGCCGATCGCCGCGTCGACATGATCATCACCGGCGGAGCGAACGTGTTCCCGGCCGAGATCGAGAACGCACTGATCGACCACCCGGAGATCGCCGACGTCGTGGTGATCGGTTTGAAGGATGACCAGTGGGGTCGCCGTGTGCACGCGGTCGTCGAGGCGAAGGACCATTCCGTACCGCCCGCCGAGGCCGACGTCATCGCGTATGCGAAGAGCAAGCTAGCCGGTTACAAGGTGCCGAAGACCGTCGAGTTCGTCGACGAGATCCCGCGAAGTGCCGCGACCAAGGTCAGTCGCGGCGCGATGGTCGAAGCCCGCGGCGGCTGACCGCCCTCAGCGCCAGTCCGCGTGGAGGTTGTGCTCGAGGGCGAGCTTGAGGCCGTTGATGGTCTGGCCGTTGAGCTCCGCTGCTTCAGGCGCTGTGGCTAGCCAGGTGACGGCCGCTGCCGGGGCGCTTGGCGGGGCGCCTTGATAGTGGCCCTCTAGGCCGAGCCGCTCGGCGTTGGCTGCCATTCGTTCGGTCATCACGTGGCCCGGGTCGACGTTGATGGCGACGATCCCCTGCGGCCCGAGCTCGACGGCGATGTGACCGGCGAGCCGATGGAACGCTGCCTTGGAGGCGGCGTAGGAGTAACCCCACCCGCCCTCGCCGACCGGTGCAGTCGGGTCGTGCGTCGCGGCGTACGACGTGATCGCGATGATCCGGCCGCCTCCCGCGGCGACCATCGTCGGCGCGGCTGCCTGGACGAGCACGAACTGGGCGGCCGCATTCGCCATCAGTTTCGTCTGCAACGCTTCGACCGGAGTGTCGAGGAGTCGCAGCATGCTTCCGGCACCGGTGTGCACGGCGTTCAGCACGAGTACGTCGAGCCGCCCCCAGCTATCGACGGTCTTCGAGACTGATTGACGCAACGACTCGAAGTCGGTCAGGTCGGCGACCAACGGCAAAGCCCGCGCACCGAGTGATTCGGCTTCAGCTGCCGTGCGCTCGAGGCTGCCCTCGACGACAGCATTGCCGCCGGCGTCGGAGTCGTCGCGACCCTCGCCCTCGCGTGCCGTACGGGCGGTGAAGGCGACGTCGAACCCCGCCGAGGCGAGCGCGATCACGCACGCCTTCCCGATGCCGCGACTTGCTCCAGTGACCAGGGCGACCGGGCGGGTGCTCATGTCGGCATTCTCGACCGAGAGAGGCATTCTCCGTTTTGGTGGCTGACGTACTCCCGATAGCGGTAATGTCGCTATTCGCGTGTCGGCATCGAGAGGCGGTCACATGGAAGGCGCTGCGCCTGACGCTGTGGCCGAGAACTCCGCCGACGTCAGCTGGCGGGAGCGCGCGATCGAGCGTTCGCTGCGCAATGCGCGCGCGAAGGCCGTTTCGAGGTCGGACCGCTTCATCCAGGCCGCGATCGAGATCCTCACCGAGACCGGTCGTACCGACTTCACCGTCCAGGAGCTGATCGAGCGGTCCAAGACATCGTTGCGCTCCTTCTATCAGCACTTCTCCGGCAAGGAGGAGCTGCTGCTCGCGCTGTTCGAAGAGGTCATCGCTACCTCGGCCGCTGAATGGCGCAGCGGCACGGCTGCGGCACCGACCGCCCAGGACGGCCTGCACTTCGTCGTCGACCAGGTCCACGCCCAGGCGGCCAACCCCGAGGGCGGTGGGATCAACCGCGCGCTGTCGGTCTTCCACCTGCAACTCGCCGAATCGCGACCGGCGGAGTACGCCCGGGTCCTGGCGCCACTGCGTGAGCTGATCCTCGAGCTGGTCAAGCGCGGCGCCGACGAGGGCGTGTTCCGTAGCGACATCGACGCCGAAACCCTCGCCACGATCATGATGCAGACGATCGTCGGCGCAGCCCACATGCATGCCCTCGGCTCGGAGCCGACTGGCGAGCCGATCGACACCGAGCAGCTGTGGCAGTTCTGTCTCGGCGGACTGGTCGGCGGGTCGGCGGCGAAGAAGTCGTCTCGACGCAACCGCTGAAACCACGCAGAAAAAGGAACCCGGGTGACACGGATCGTTCACGACGCAGAGCTGTGTGAGGCACACGGCATCTGCACGACCATCGACCCAGCACGCTTCGAGCTCGACGATGACGACCTGCTGACGATCCACTCCTACGGGGTGTCCGAGGCGGACCGCCCTGCGATGGAGCAGGCGGTGATTCGTTGTCCGCGCCAGGCCCTGAGTCTGCAGGACTGACCGAGCCGCCGGTCGAGCTGGAGGGACTGACCAAGCCGATCCGCGAGGGCTCGAAGGCACACATCCTCGGACAGCTCGGCATGTATGACGTAGCGGCCGTGGGTTGCGACCTCGCAATGGAGCTTCCGCTGCGGCCTCAGCTGGCGAACAGTCGAGGCGGTCTGCAGGGCGGCTTGCTTGCGACGCTCGTCGACATCGTCGCCGGCCGTGCCACGGTCGCGTCGCTTCCCGCTGGTCACAGTGCGGCCACGTCAGACATGAATCTGCACTTCATGTCCGCGGTCACCGTCGGTCCGGCGCGTGCCGAGGCCACCGTGCTGCGGCAGGGCAAGCGGATGTGCGTGATCCGCGTCGAGGTGTACGACGCCGGTCGCGACGACGCGTGGTGCGCAACAGCGACCGCCACCTTCGTCGTCGTCGAGCTTCGTGAGGGTCAACTCGACCTGCGTGGCCCGCTCCCACGACGGGATGCCGAGTAGTCGAATGGATATCGACCCGAGTGCGGAGCAGCGGCAGCTGATCGATGCGTTCGCGGCGCTGTACGCCGACGCGTCGCCGCCGGAGGTAGTCCGCGCATCCGAGCCGATCGGTCACTCGCCCGAGCTCTGGCAGCGGCTGCTCGACACCGGTGCCGTCGAGATGGCGCTGCCGGAGTCCGCGGGTGGTGCTGGGGCGACGTTGCTCGACCTCGCGCTGGTCGCGGAGCAGCACGGTCGCTACGTCGCGCCGGCGCCACTGATCGAGGCGCAGGTCGCAGCTCGGCTCCTCGCGGCGTTTGGTGATGCGGCAGCCGAGGTTGTCGAGGAGATCCATGGCGGTCGACTCATCACCCTTGCCGTGCGGCCGCCACGAGGTGACCGCGCAGAGCTCGTGCCCGGGGGAGCCGTCGCGGATGCTGTCCTCGTCGTACGAGGCGATGACCTCGTCTTGGTCCCGACCGACGGCCGGGCCAGCGCTGTCGCGACGCTCGGTTCGCAGCCGGTGGCCGACATCACATTCTCGGCCGACGACCGTGTCCTCGCGTCCGGCGCCGAAGCGGTCGCGGCCTACGCGATGGCCGTCGACGAATGGCGCGTGCTGACCGCCGCCGCGCTGACCGGACTGGCGGCGCGGTCGCTCGAGATCGGTGTGGCCTACGTGCTGGAGCGCAAGGCGTTCGACCGGACGCTCGCGTCGTTCCAGGGCGTCGCGCATCCCCTTGCCGATAGGGCCAGCGAGGTCGACGGCAGCGAGCTGCTCGTCCACGAAGCTGCGTGGGCGCGCGAGGAAGAGCCCGAGCGATTCGCCGAGCTCGCGGCGATGTCGTTGGGCTTCGCCGCCGAGACCGCGCGTGACACGAGCTACTACGCGCTGCACTTCCATGGCGGCTATGGCTTCATGCTCGAGTACCCGATCCAGCTGTACTACCGGCGGGCTCGCAGCTGGGCGGCACTCTTGGAGAGCCCGCAGGCGAGCTTCCGTCGCGTCGCCGATCGTCGACTGGCGGCCGGCTAGTGGACTTTCGGCTGGGTGAGAAGAGCGACGCGCTACGGGCGCAGACGAAGGCGTTCCTCGATGACGTGCTGACGCCGGAGATGCTCGAACGTTGCTACCGCACCGGCACCAACCATGACGTCGACTTCGCGAGGGCGCTTGCCGAGGCCGGTCTGCTCGCGCTGGACTGGTCGCCTGAGCTTGGTGGCGGCGGTCATGACGGCGCCGAGCTTGTTGGCTACCGCGAGGAGATGCAGCGTCGCAACGCGCCGATCTACGCGGTCGGTACGACGATGACGGTGTCGCATGTCATCGCGTTGATGGGCACGCCTGCGCAGCGCGACGAGATCGTCCCGAAGTCGTTGCGCGGCGAGGTCGTCATCGCGCTCGGCTTCACCGAGCCGGAGAACGGCTCCGACGCGGCGGCTGCAGCGACCCGCGCCGAACGATCCGGTGATGGCTGGCGGATCAACGGCTCGAAGATGTTCACCACCAACGCGCAGATCGCGGACTACGTCTTCATGCTGGCGCGGACGAATCCCGAGGCGCCGAAGCATCGCGGACTCACGACGTTCCTGGTGCCGCTCGAGCAGGACGGCGTCGAGGTCCAGGAAGTTCGCACGATGTCCGGCGAGCGGACCAACATCACGTTCTACAACGACGTCTACGTCGACGACGCGTGGCGGATCGGTGACGTCGACGGCGGCTGGAACGTCATGGGTGCGGCGTTCATGCACGAGCACAGCGCTGCCTTTGTCGGCGAGCAGATCCGGCTGGTCGAGGCGTTCGGGACTTGGGCGCAGGAAGCGACCGACGACGAGGGCCGGCCGCGCGCGCAGGACCCGGCGATCCGGGAGCGGCTCGGTCGCTCGCACACCGAGATCGAGGTCTCGCTGTTGCTCCAGCGGCGTGCCGTCACCCGTGGCGTCGACAGCATGCTTGCCCACGGTCGCGGCTCGATGGCGAAGCTGTTCAGCACGGAGCGGCTCGAGGCGCAGGCTGACCAGACGCTCGAGCTGGTCGGCGCCGACGGGTTGCGGGCCTGGGGTGATCCGACGACGCTGCAAGGCGGCGAGATCGAGCACGCCGTACGCAACGCGAAGGGCACCACGATCTACGCCGGCACATCCGAGATTCAGCGCAACATCATCGCCCAGCACGTGCTGGGTCTGCCCAGGCCCTACTAGCGACCCCGCCCGCCCCTACTAGATTTCCGCCGTACCCAACTCAGCCAGAGGAGATCCACAGTGAGCGACGACCTGGTCCTGTACGACGTTGCGGACGGCATCGCGACACTCACCCTGAACCGGCCCGAGGCCGCGAACGCCCAGAACCCGGATCTGCTGCATCGTCTCGACGCCTGCTGGACGATGGCGGAGAACGACGATGACGTGAAGGTCATCGTGCTCAACGCCAACGGCAAGCACTTCTCCTCCGGCCATGACATGCGGGGCGGCGACTCCGAGGCAGCGCGTAAGTGGACCGTGCAGGACATCTACAAGATCGAGACACGCCAGTACGTCGGGTACTCCCTGCACTGGCGCAACGTCCCGAAGCCCTCGATCGCAGCCGTGCAGGGTGTCTGCATCGCCGGCGGCCTGCTGCTCGCCTGGCCGTGCGACCTGATCGTCGCCGCGGACAACGCGAAGTTCTCCGACCCCGTGGTCGCGATGGGCATCGGCGGTGTCGAGTACCACGGTCACACCTGGGAGCTCGGTGCGCGGCTGGCCAAGGAGATCCTGTTCACCGGGCGCTCGATCTCGGCCGAGGAGGCGAAGTCGGTCGGCATGGTCAACCGCGTCGTACCGCTCGACGATCTGCAGACCGCGACTCGCGAGCTCGCGCTGGAGATCGCCAGCAAGCACCCGTGGGCGCTGCGGATGGCCAAGCGTGCGGTCAACCAGACGCTCGACATCCAGGGCTTCACCAACGCGGTGCAGGCCGTGTTCGACGTACACACCCTGGGCCATGGTCACGCGATGACCGAGTGCGGCTACCCGGTCCTCGTCGGTCTCGACCAGATGAAGACCGAGATCGCCAGCAAGAAGTAAGTAGCCTGCCTAGGTCGCGAGCACCTGCTCGTAGTGGCCGACGCGAGCACGCTACGACGCGAGCACGCTACGACGCGAGCGATGTGACATTGCCTGCGGGAATCCGGCCAAGTTGGCTCGAATCCGGGGGGCAATGTGACATTGCCCGCGGCGATGCCGGAGCTACAACGGGCGGATCATCGACTCTTGGGCGAAGGACGCCACCAGGCGGCCGTCTTGGGTCCAGACGTCGCCACGACCGAACGCGCGTGAACCGGCGAGCACGGGGGAGTGCTGGTCGACCAGCAGCCACTCGTCCATCCGGAACGGCTCGTGGAACCACATCGTGTGCGACGTCACCGCGGAGTGGAACTTGGTCCCGGTATCCGCCTGCGACAGTCCCTCGACAGGCAGCAGCGCGGTGCCGATCACGGTTAGGTCGGTCGAGTGTGCGAGCAGCGCCTGGTGGGTCCAGTCGCTGTCGTCGGCTCCGATCGATGACAAAGCCGGCGTCCGCTGCCACCACTGGTAGCGAGGCGGATGTACGTCGGACGAGCTGAGATCGGCAGAGGTGATCACCGAGATCTCCCAGGGGATCATGTCGATCGCCGTCGGCTGACCAGCTTCCGGTCCGGCGACGGAAGGCGCCTCGGCCGGGTGCGACAGCCCCTCCTCGGGCACGTGCAGCGACGCCGCCGCGACGCTGACGATCTTGCCTTCCTGAGAGGCCTGTACGCCGAGGGTCGCGAACGTTCGACCGCTCTGGTGGACCGTCACGTCGTACGTCATCGGAAGGGAGACGTCGCCCTCGCGCGGGAACTGCTGCCACAGCGACTTCAGCGACTTCCCATCGGCCTGCTGGCTCAGTGCCTCGATGGTCTGAGCGAGGATCTGGCCGCCGAAGACCCGGCGATAGTCGAGGTCGAGGTTGTCCCCGTCGTACCGTCCCGGAGCGGTCTCTCGGAGGTCGAGTCGGGCGATCAGATTCGCGAGGTCAAAGGCCACGAAGGAACCGTAGCGGAGGCTCTCCGCGGGGTGGTAACGTCATTCTCGCGAGCGGCAACCGTCGCTCTTGCAAGGCAAATACCAGGTCAAACAAGGCCCCCTGACGAGGGAGTACTCATGCCGTCTCGCGAGCTTGGCTATCCGGTCTTCGACGCGGACAACCACTTCTACGAGCCCAAAGAGGCGCTGACGAAGTTCCTGCCGGACCACGCCAAGAACGCGATCGACTACATCGACGTTCGCGGGCGTACCAAGATCGTCGTGCGGGGCCACATCAGCGACTACATCCCGAACCCCACGTTCGAGGTGGTCGCGCGCCCGGGCGCCCAGGAGGACTACTACCGCCACGGCAACCCTGAGGGGAAGTCGTTCCGCGAGGTCATGGGCGAGCCGATGAAGTCGATCCCGGCCTTCCGTGAGCCCAAGGCGCGCCTCGAGGTCATGGACGAGCTGGGCCTGGACTACAGCCTGATGTTCCCGACCCTCGCCAGCCTGGTCGAGGAGCGGATGAAGGACGACCCGGACCTCACCATCGACGTCATCCACGCCCTGAACGAGTGGATGTACGAGCAGTGGCAGTTCGACTACGAGGGCCGCATCTTCTCGACGCCGGTCATCACGCTGCCCAACGTCGACCGCGCGATCGAGGAGCTGCACTGGTGCCTTGAGCGCGGCGCGAAGACGGTGCTCGTGCGACCGGCTCCGGTGCCGAGCTACCAGGGCAGCCGGTCCTTCGGCCTGCCTGAGTTCGACCCGTTCTGGGCCGAGTGCGTGAAGGCCGGCATCCCGGTCTCGATGCACGCCTCGGACTCCGGCTACGCCGAGTTGCTCAACTCGTGGGAGCCCTCCAAGGAGTTCCTGCCGTTCCGCCCGACGGCGTTCCGGATGGCGGCGATGGGCCACCGCCCGATCGAGGACGCGATGATGGCGCTGGTCTGCCACGGCGCGCTGACCCGCAACCCCGACCTGCGGATCCTCTCGATCGAGAACGGCGCCAGCTGGGTCCCACATCTGTTCGAGAACCTGTCGAGCGTCTACAAGAAGATGCCGCAGGAGTTCGGTGAGAACCCGATCGAGGCCTTCAAGCGCTGCATCTACATCTCCCCGTTCTGGGAGGACAACTTCACCGACATCGTGCAGATGGTCGGCGCCGACCGCGTCGTCTTCGGTTCGGACTGGCCGCACCCCGAGGGCCTGCAGGACCCGATCAGCTACGTCGACGACCTCGAAGGCCTGTCCCAGTCGGACATCGAGCTGATCATGGGTGGCAACATGTGCGACCTGTTCAAGATCAAGGTGCCCGTCAGCGCCTGAGAAGTACCTACCCAGCAACACGCATCAAGGGGAGTGGCATTGAACGACGTCCTCGCTGGCGTCAAGGTGGTCGAAGTTGCCGCCTGGACCTTCGTTCCCGCCGCTGGCGCGGTGCTCGCCGAGTGGGGGGCCGACGTCATCAAGGTCGAGCCCAAAGAGGGCGGTGACCCACAGCGCGGGCTCGTGACCATGGGCCTGGTGCCCGCAGGTCGCGGCGGCGTCAACTACATGATCGAGATGCCCAACCGCGGCAAGCGCTCGATCGGCATCGACCTGACGACCGACGGCGGCAAGGAGGCTCTCTACAAGCTGGTCGAGACCGCCGACGTGTTCGTCACCAACTACCTTCCCGGCGTACGCAAGAAGCTGGGCATCGACCTCGAGGACATCCGCAAGATCAACCCGAAGGTCATCTACGTCCGCGGCTCGGCGTACGGCACGAAGGGTCCCGGTGCCGACAAGCCTGGGTACGACGGCGTCTCCTACTGGTCGCGCGGCGGCGTCGGCCACCAGCTGACCCTCGGCGTACCCAACGCCGAGTCGATCGTCTCCGCGCGTCCGGCTTTCGGTGACGTGATGGGTGGCATGACGATCGCAGGTGGCATCGTCGCTGCGTTGTTCAAGAAGGAGCGCACCGGCGAACCTTCGGTCGTCGACGTGTCGCTGCTCGCCCTCGCCGCCTGGAACCTCAGCCCGGACGTCACGAGCTCGAAGCTCTATGACAAGTCGCCGATTCCGACCTTCGACCGCAAGTCCGCACCGAACCCGCTGGTCGGCAACTACAAGACCAAGGACGACCGCTTCATCACGCTGATGATGTTGCAGGGCGACAGGTTCTATGCCGAGTTCTGCACCGTCATCGGGCGTCCCGACCTCGTCACCGACGAGCGGTACGCCGAGCCGATGAACCGCTTCAACAACCGCGTCGAGCTGATCGCAGCTCTCGACGAGGAGTTCGCGAAGAAGACGCTCGCGGAGTGGAGCGAGGTTCTGCAGGCGCTCTCCGGTGCGTGGGGTCCGGTGCAATCGGCGTACGAGCTGCACGACGACCCGGACGTGATCGCGAACGGTTACATCCCGACGATGACCACGATGACCGGCGCGCCGTTCGCGATGCCGGTCAACCCGGTCCAGTTCGACGAGCAGCAGGTTGTCCCCCCGGGCGCGCCCGAGCACGGCCAGCACACCGAGGAGCTGCTGCTCGAGGCCGGCGTCGCGTGGGAGGACATCGAGCGGTACAAGACAGAGGGCGCGATCCTGTGACGCTGGTATTCCTATGACCCAGACGGCTTCCCCGGTCGTTTTCGACCCGTTCTCCGAGGACTTCTACAACGGTCCGTGGGAGACCTATCGCCGGATGCGCGATGAGGCACCGGTCTACTACGACGAGACCTACGGCTTCTACGCGATCACGCGGCACGAGGACGTGCTTGCCGCGTTCCGCGACACCGAGACGTACTCCTCGTCGCACGGGATCGATCTCGAGATGGTGCTGTCGGGAAGCCCGCCGCCGGTGCCGTTGGTGATCATGCTCGACCCGCCCGAGCACCGAACCATGCGCAGCCTGGTCAACCGGGTCTTCACCCCCAACGCGGTGAAGAAGCTCGAGCCGATGGTGCGCGAGACCATCTCCCGCTTCCTGTCGCAGTGCGACCCGACGGACTTCGACGTCGTACAGGACTTCTCGGCGCTGTTTCCCGTCGAGGTCATTGCGACGATGCTCGGCGTACCCGAGGAGTTCCGGCAGCAGGTGCGGCTCTGGCTCGACAAGAGCCTGGAGCGCAAGCCCGGCGAGATGACGACGCCGCCCGAAGGCATGGAGGCTGCGATCGCCTCGGGCCTGATGTACTACGAGCTGATCCAGACGCGGCGGGTCGATCCGCAGGACGACATGATCAGCGCGCTGATCGCGGCGAACGTCCCCCGGGAGGACGGCTCTGAAGCCGTCCTCGACGATGCGGAGATCGCCGGGTTTGCCAGCCTGCTCGGTGGTGCGGGCGCGGAGACCGTGACCAAGCTGATCGGCAATGCCGCGGTGATCTTCGGCGAGCGCCCGGAGCTGTGGGAGCGGCTGCAGCACAACCGGGCTCTCATCCCCGACGCGATCGAGGAGCTGCTGCGCTACGAGGCGCCGGCTCAGTACATGGTCCGATTCTCCCTGAAGGAGTCGACGCTTCATGGCGTGACGATTCCTGCGGGCAAGCCCGTCGTGCTGATCCCGGCCGCGGCCAACCGTGACGAGCGGGCGTTCAAGGATCCCGACACGTTCAACCTCGATCGGCCGCGCGACGAGGCCGTGAACGTCGGGTTCGGCTACGGCATTCACAGCTGCCTCGGCGCTGCGCTCGCCCGCATGGAGAGCACGATCGCGCTCAACGTGCTGTTGGACTTCATGCCGCGTTTCGAGGTCGACCGCGACGGCTGCCACCGGGTCTCGATGACCAATGTCTCTGGCTGGCACAACGTGCCGGTCCAGGTCCTGCCCTAGTAGATGTCGATCGACCCGAGCCAGATCCGGCTGGATGGCCGGGTCGCAGTCGTCACGGGCGGCGGCTCCGGAATCGGCCGTGGCATTGCCGCGGCCTTTGTCGCTTTCGGCGCGAAGGTCGCGATCTGGGAGCGCACCGCCGAGACCTGTGCGGCCGCGGCCGAGGAGATTGGTGCACTCGGTCTGACCACCGACGTACGCGAGTCGGCGCAGGTCGACGAGTCGCTGGCCCGCACGGTCGCAGAGCTGGGTACGCCGACGATCCTGATCAACAATGCCGGAGGGGTCTTCGCCTCACCGTTGCTGGAGACCTCAGAGAACGGTTGGGACGCGCTCTACCGAGCCAACCTCAAACACGTGTTCCTCTGTACGCAGCGGGTCGCGCGGGGGATGGTCGCGGAAGGACTCGGTGGCAGCATCATCTCCATCCCGTCCATCGAAGGTGTTCGAGCAGCACCCGGCTACGCGGCGTACGCCGCGGCAAAGGCCGGAGTCATCAACTACACCAAGACCGCCGCTCTCGAGCTTGCGCCTCACAACATCCGGGTCAACGCGCTCGCTCCCGACTTCACGCTGACCGAGGGACTGCAGGCAGTCGCTCACGCCGGCGCGCTCGATGGCATGAGCGACATGGTGCCGCTGGGCCGCGCCGGACACGTCGAGGAGATGGCAGGCGCCGCGGTCTTCCTCGCGTCGGAGCTGTCGGCGTACATCACCGGACAGACGATCCACGTCGACGGCGGCACGCAGGCCGCGGGCGGCTGGTACCACCACCCCGAGACCGGGGTCTACACGTTGGGGCCCTCCCGTTGAAGCGTCATGCCGGAGGCATGCAATGAAGCGTCATGCCGGAGGCATGCAATGAAGCACTGGGTGACTTATCCGCTGGTTGCGCATCCGTATGACCCGGAGTTCGTGTCGAAGGACGCAGTCGTGCGCTTCGCGCAGACCGCGGAGAAGGCGGGCTTCGCCGGCATCGGCTTCACCGACCACCCTGCGCCGACGCAGCGTTGGCTGGAGACCGGTGGCCACGATGCACTCGACCCGTTCGCCGTACTGTCGTTCATCGCCGCGGTCACCGACACGATCCGGCTGATCCCGAACATCGTCGTCCTGCCGTACCGCAACCCGTTCATCGTGGCGAAGTCGATCGCGACGATCGACGCTCTGTCTGGCGGGCGCTTCACGTTGTCGACGGCGGTCGGCTACATGAAGGCGGAGTACAAGGCGCTAGGCGTCGACTTCGACTCACGCAACGACCTCTTCGACGAGGCAGTTCAGGTGCTGAAGGGCATCTGGTCGACCGATGACTTCAAGTTCGAGGGCGCGACCTTCACCGCGCTCGGCCAGACTGCGAATCCGAAACCCGGGCATGTGCCGATCTGGGTGGGTGGCAACGGTGCGCGGGCTCGTCAGCGGGTGGCCGACTTCGGTGACGGCTGGAACCCGTTCCCGGCTCCCGCGGTCCTCGCCGCTACGGCGAAGACTCAGCAGCTCGAGACCGCCGAGGACTTGAGCCGGCTGCTCGACGACCTCTGGCAGAAGGTGGACGCGGCCGGCCGCGACCGTGCCGACATCGACGTGTCGTTCATGACCGGCGCCGGTGGTCGGCCAGGCAGCGCGGGCTTCGACGCTGCTGCCCACCTCGAGGGACTGGCCGAGCTCGCCGATCTTGGGGTCACCTGGAACGGCACCGGCGCACCGGGGGATTCCCTCGCCCACGCACTCGAAAGTCTCGAACAGTACGGTTCTGAAGTAATCAATGCAGGCTGACTCGGCTGCCCAGATTCAAAGGGGAATGGCATGACGGACGGACAGATCGGCGAGCGCAGGCTCTACATCGACGGCGAGCTGCGCGAAGCGTCGTCTGGCGCGACGTTCGACAACATCAACCCGGCGACAGAGGACGTCCTCGGTGTGGTCGCGGACGGCACCAAGGAGGACATGGACGCCGCGATCGCTGCTGCGCGCAATGCCTTCGACAACACCTCCTGGACCAATGACCACGCCTTCCGCGCAAAGTGCCTGCGCCAGCTG
>DATAVE010000143.1:0-45649 GCA_036267875.1 Mycobacteriales bacterium | reverse complement strand
GTCGGCTGAGTCAGCGGCGGCGGTCGCCGAGGAGGCGATCGTCGATGGCGATGTCGCCATACGTCCTGGTACGGCGCGGTCGGCTCTTCGTTCCCGCGACCTGAGACGGCTTTGGTACGCGACCTTCGCGTCCAACATCGGTACCTGGATGCAGAACGTCGCCCTCGGTGCGTACGCCTACCGCCTGGAGCACTCCGCGAGCTTCGTCGCGTACGTCGGGTTCGCGCAGCTCGGACCGGTGTTGCTGCTCGCACCGGTCGGCGGTCTGCTCGCCGATGTCGTCGACCGCCGCAAGCTGCTCGTCCTGACCAACCTCGAGCAGCTCGTCTTCTCGATTGCGCTCGCGTTCGTCGCTGCCGCCAACCAGCCTTCGAAGTTGCTGCTCTTTGTCGTCGTGGTGGCGATCGGGATCGGCAACGCACTGAGCGGCCCACCGTTGTCGAGCCTGCTGCCCAACCTCGTCCCTCGCGAGGACCTGCCAGGCGCCGTGTCGCTGCAGTCCGTACAGATGAACCTGTCCCGGGTGATCGGCCCAGCGATCGCGGGTGTCCTGCTTCCGGCGATCCACGCGAGCGGGGTCTTCGCGATCAACGCGGGTACCTATCTTTTCGCGGTTGCCGGCGCGCTCGCTATCCGGCCGGTAGCTCAGGTCGTGACCTCGACCGACAGTGGTCTGCGGCGACTGCTTGGCGGAGTGGTCGTCGCTCGCGAGGACCCGATCATCCGGTCAGTGCTGCTGACCATCGCAGCGATCTCGTTCTTCTGCTTGCCGTTCATCGGGCTGATGCCGGCGATCGGTGGCGAGAACCTTCACCTGGACGTCAACGGTCTCGAGTACGGCCTGATGTATGCGAGCTTCGGGCTGGGAGCCGCAATCGGCGCGATCGCGGTCGGCTCGTTCCTGTCGCATCGGCCGCGCGAGCCGATCATCGCTGTGTCGCTCGCACTGTTCGGGGTAGCGCTGGTCGGCTTCGGTCTGCTGCGCGATGTTGCCCCGGCGTACCCGGTGGCGTTCGTCGTCGGATTGTTCTACTTCACCACCGTCACGTCGTTGTCGACCCGGCTTCAGGAACAGCTAGATGACACCGTCCGCGGTCGGGTGATGGCGCTGTACATGATGGGTTTTGGCGGCACGGTCCCGCTTGGCCTACTGGTCGGCGGTCAGATCGCCGACGCCAGCTCCGTGACCGCAGTCGTCGTTGCCGGCGGCGCGATCGCGCTACTTCTTGCGGTCGTCGTACGACCGCACCGCGCTTAGCCTCTTACCTGACGGAGAGGATGTCCTCGTGTCACTTCTTCGTTTCGACCACGTCGGCATCACCGTCGCCGATCTCGACTTGGTGACGGCCTTCTTCGTCGGCCTTGGGTTCGATACCGAGGGCAGGACGTTTGTCGAGGGCGAGTTCATCGACACCGTCATTGGCATGGCCGGCGCTCGTACCGAGATCGTCATGCTCCGGCCGCCGGGCGGTGGGACCGCGCTGGAGCTGTCGAGCTTTGTCCGGCCGGACTACGTGCCCGGATCGCCGTCTGCGATGGCAAACGAGCTCGGCCTGCGCAGCGTCGCGCTCGAGGTGCGAGACCTAGCGGGCATCGTTGAGCGGCTGGCTGCCGACGGATTCGGCCTGGTGGGCGGCATCGGCGAGTACGAGAACGCCTGGCGCATGGCCTATGTACGGGGGCCGGAGGGCCTGATCGTCGCTCTGGCTGAGCGGATCGACTGACCGATTCCTGCTAGTCGGGGCTGGGTGCCGTGAAGACCGGCTTGCTTTCGGTGCACCATGCGTTGTCCGGACGTCCTTGCACGGGTTGGGCTTCCTGGTGGGTGTTTTGACGGTTTCGAGGGGTCACCGAACAGCGTTCGGTGACCGAATCGATAGCATTTAGGGTCCGGGCGCGGAATCTCGCGCCAGTTAATGTCGCGCGGTGCGCGCCTAGGAACGAGGTGCGGCAACTCCGTGGTCGACGACTTCCCCCCTGCTTCCGCAGGTCGCGGCCCTGACGCGCTCCGTATTGCGTTGCTCTCGTATCGGAGCAAGCCGCACTGCGGCGGTCAGGGTGTCTATGTCCGCCATGTCTCGCGTGAGCTGGTCGAGCTCGGCCACCACGTCGAGGTAATTAGTGGTCAGCCCTACCCCGAGCTCGACGCCGGCCCGTCACTGACGAAGCTGCCGAGCCTCGACCTGTACCGCGACCCGGACCCGTTCCGGATCCCGCGGCCCAAGGAGTACCGGGACTGGATCGATGTCTTCGAGTTCCTGATCATGGGCACTGGCGGCTTTCCCGAGCCGCGTACGTTCTCGATGCGAGCGGCCCGGCTGCTCGCGGCTCGTGCCGGTGACTTCGACGTCGTCCATGACAACCAGACGCTCGGCTACGGGATGCTGGACATCCAGAACAAGATCGGTCTGCCGCTCATCGCCACGATCCACCACCCGGTCAGCGTCGACCGCGTCGTGGAGATCGCCAGCGCTCAGGGCCTGCGTCAGAAGCTTGGCAAGCGTCGTTGGTACGCCTTCACCAGGATGCAGGGCAAGGTCGCCAGCCAGCTCACCTCGATCGTCACGGTCTCGACGAACTCCGGCCAGGACATCGCGCGCGACTTCGGCGTCGACCCCTCGGTGATGCGCGTCGTCCCGATCGGCGTCGACACCGACACCTTCCGTCCGCCGAAGGCGCCTCGGGTGCCGGGCCGGATCGTCGCCGTCTCCAGCTCCGACTCGCCGATCAAGGGCGTCAAGGTGTTGCTCGAGGCGGTCGCCAAGCTGCGTACCGGGCATGACGTAGAGCTGGTTGTCGTCGGCAAGCCGAACCCCGACGGCCCGGTTGCCCGCGCCGTGAAGGACCTGAACCTCGCCGACACCGTCCGGTTCGTCTCCGGGCTGTCGAACGACGCGGTCGCCGAGCTGCTCGGTTCCGCCGAGGTCGCCGTCGTCCCGTCCTTGTACGAGGGCTTCTCGATCCCCGCGGTCGAGGCGATGGCATGCGCGACGCCGCTGATCGCGACTCGTGGTGGCGCGCTTCCCGAGGTCGTCGGATCTGACGGCAAGACCGCCGTGCTCGTCGAGCCGGGCGACCCGGCCGAGCTGGCTGATGCACTTGGTGCGCTGTTCGACGACGACGCGCGACGCAAGTCGATCGGCATCGCCGGACGCAAGCGGATCGAGACGTCCTACACCTGGCGTCGGGTCGCCGAGTCGATGGTCGAGGTGTACCGCGACGCGATCGAGCGCAAGCAGGCAGGAGCCCGCTAGTGCTGACCGTCGACTTCGCGCAGTTCCCGATCAAGCCCGGTGACCGGGTGCTGGACCTCGGCTGCGGCGGAGGCCGGCACGCTTTCGAGCTCTACCGGCGCGGCGCGAACGTCGTCGCGTTCGACTACAGCCTCGACGAGCTTCGCCAGGTCCAAACGATGTTCTATGCGATGACGACGACGGACGAGGCGCCTGACGGCGCAATCGCTTCGGTCGCGCAGGGCGACATCCTCGCCCTGCCCTTCCCGGACGGCGCCTTTGACGCGGTCGTCTGCGCTGAGGTGCTCGAGCACATCCCCAATGACGAGCGGGCGATGGCCGAGATCGCCCGGGTCGTGAAGCCAGGTGGCCGAGTTGCAGTGACGGTGCCGCGCTGGTGGCCTGAGCAGCTCAACTGGGCGTTGCCCAAGGACTACCAGCACGTGCCCGGTGGTCACATCCGGATCTACCGCGGCGATCAGCTCAAGACGCGCCTGACCGAGGCGGGCCTTCGACCGCGGACGCAACACCATGCGCACGCGCTGCACTCACCGTACTGGTGGCTCAACTGCACGTTCGGCCGGGAGAGCCTTCCGTCGCGGACATACAACAAGCTGCTGGTGTGGGACATCATGTCGGCGCCTTGGCTGACTCGCACGGCCGAGAGGGTGCTCAACCCGGTGATGGGCAAGAGCCTCGTCGTTTACGCGGACAAGCCCACGGTGAGTGCCAGTGCCGCGGCGTAGCGCTCCCTCGATCCCGACCGTGGCCGGCATCCTCTCGGCCGAGCAGATCGTTGCGACCGCTGACTCGATCGCCCGCGCGCAGGAGCCGGACGGTGCGATCCCGTGGTTCGCCGGTGGGCACACCGATCCGTGGGACCACATCGAGGGCGCGATGGCGATGACTGTCGCCGGCCTCGAGGAACCGGTTGCGCGCGCATACGAGTGGCTGCGTCGGACCCAGCTGCCGAACGGCTCGTGGGTCTCTAAGCGGACCGCTGGTGTCGTCGAGGACGCAACGATCGAGACCAACCAGTGCGCGTACGTCGCCGTCGGAGCTTGGCATCACTACCTGATCACCGGCGACGCCGACGAGCTCGATCGGATGTGGCCCCACGTCAAGGCCGGCCTCGACTTCGTGACGTCGTACGCGACCGATCGCGGCGAGATCGCCTGGTCGGTGACGGCCGAGGGCCAGGAGCGTGAAGGCGGCCCGCTGCTGACCGGCAGCTCGTCCATGTACCAATCGCTGCGTGTCGGCCTGAAGCTGGCCGACCACTTCGACGAGCCTCAGCCGGAGTGGGAGATCGCCGCCGGCCGGCTCGGTCATCTGATCGCCGAGCACCCAGACGTCTTTGCCGAGAAGGACCGCTTCTCGATGGACTGGTACTACCCGGTCCTCGGCGGTGCGCTTCGCGGCGCACCCGCGATCGAGCGGTTCAAGACCCGCTGGGATCGATACGTCGTCCCGGGTCTCGGGATCCGCTGCGTCGATGACGAGCCGTGGGTCACTGGTGCCGAGTCGGCCGAGTGCGTCATGGCACTCGACACGGTCGACATGAGCGACGAGGCGCTGCAGATGTTCGCCGACATCCAGCACCTCCGCGCCGAAGACGGCTCGTACTGGACTGGCTGGCAGTACGCCGCGGAGGTCAACTGGCCGGCCGAGCAGTCCACGTGGACCGCTGCCGCAGTCGTGCTTGCCGCGGATGCACTGTCGCGTACGACGCCGGCGTCGGGCATCTTCCGCGCCGACGAGCTGCCGCTGCCGGTTCGGCTGGAAGCAGTCGCATGCGGTTGCGAGGAGCGCGCGACCTCCCGCTAGCTCCTCGCCGAGCCCTACGTAAGTGGTCCATCCCGGTGTGTTTTAGACACTTGTCGTTGGGCTCGACGAAGGATTCTGAGGCTTCCTACCGCTCGGACTTCTTCGAAGCCCTCGCTGAGGGCCCGCTCGTAGATGTGGAACGGCGCCTGGCCGCCGTCGGCCGGGTCCTCGAAGACGTCGTGAATCGCGAGTACGCCGTCGGACATCAGGAACCCCGACCAGCGCGTGTAGTCGGCCTGCGCGTGCTCCTCGGCGTGGCCGCCGTCGATGAACAGCATCGCGAGCGGGGTCGACCACAGGGCGGCCGCTGTCGTGCTCTTCGCGAGGACGGCGGTGACGGTGTCCTCGAGGCCGGCGTCGTGCATCGTGCGCCGGAAGAACGGCAGGGTGTCCATCTTCCCGGTGGCCGGATCGACCAGCTCGGTGTCGTGGTGCTCCCAACCGGCCTGGTTCTCCTCCGAGCCGCGGTGGTGGTCGATCGTCACGACGTTCCCGCCGCGGATCGCGGCGGCCGAGCCCATCCACGTCGCGGACTTCCCGCAGTAGGTCCCGATCTCGAGGATCGGACCGTACGGCGCCACCGCCCAGGCCGCGTCGTACAGAGCTTCCGCTTCGTTCTCAGGCATGAAGCCCTTCGCCTCGTCGGCGACGCGTTTGCGATCGGGGTCTATCCGTTGCGGCGCAAGTGCCGAGGGATCTTCCACCAACCCGAGCCTAGAGACTTGTCAGGCCCTCACAACGCCCGGGCGTCGTGAGGGCCTGACAACTCAGGGAAGTGCTGGGTCAGCCGTGGCTGTGCACTGCGTTACCGGTGACGTGGACGCCCTCGGCGAAGGCGACGATCTGGGCGTCGGTCCAGTGCAGCGCGGGTGGCGCCTGAATGTCGACGCCGAACCCGTTGGGGTCGTTGTAGCGCAGCAGGACGGTGCCGTCCTGAACGTCGACCCGACCCGGTACGCCGTTCACAGTGACCGGGTCACCGTTGCCGAGGCCGTGCTCGTCGACCGATGAGGTCAGCACGGCGAGCTTGCCGACGAACGCATCCGGGTCGTTGTCCGTCGAGCCGTCCGCGGTGATGAGCAGCGCGAACTGGGTCGACGTTGACAGGTGCCAGCCGGCCGGGACCTGGTCGACCGTGAAGCCGGCCAGCTGCTGGCCGGTCCAGTCGACGAGCCGCACCGCGCTCGCGTGGTGGTGCTGCACGATCTGCACCGGGCCGTGGTGGACCGCGGCGGGCGCCTTCGAGCCGCCGCCGACCTGCGTCGCGGTAACCGCGACCGCAGCTGCCACGACCAGTGATCCGGTCGCGAACATCGAGCGGCGTACGACGGCCCGCCGGTGTGCACGCACCAGGGCTGTGCGCCCTCGTGTCAGATCGCCGGCGACCGTCGCCGCAGCCGGGTCGCCGGCGTCGTCCGGGCCGATGGCCTGGAACAGCTCAGTGATGTCACTCATGAAGTCCTCGCAGTCGCTGGTTCGTCGATGCTGCGGGCGCCGATTGGCAGGCCCGCGGCGGTGAGGGAATCCCGGAGCTGATCCAGGGCTCGGGAGGTCTGGCTCTTGACGGTGCCCTCGCTGCAGCCGAGTGCTTCCGCTGTCTGCGCCACCGATAGCTCGCTCAGATGCCGCAGGATCACGGCTGCTCTCATCCGCGCCGGCAGCGCGGCAAGAGCGGCGAACACGGCGTGCTCGGTATCGGTCGGCACCGGTGGTTCCAGCGCAACGACGTCGGGGAGGTCGGCTCGGGAGTATTCATGGCGAGCAAAGCCCCGACGGCGCGTGTCGATCAGCGCGTTGACCAGTGCCTTGCGGGCATACGCGTCAACCGTGTCCTTGCGGACCCGCGGCCAGGCGACGTACATCCGCATCAATGCGGTCTGGACGAGGTCCTCGGCAACGTGGTGGTCGCCGCACGCCAGGAAGGTCGCCGTGCGTACGAGCGAGGCCCGTCGGGCCACGACGTACGTGCGGTACTCCTCGTCGCGCTCGGTTGACACCATCCACTCCTCCGTCTGTCTTCCCCGTCCTAGTACGACGGAGCAGCCCCAGAGGTTGCGTCTATTGGCTGGATTTCTCTGGTCGCTCGCCGACCAGGGCTAGCTGGCGGGACTGGGCGACCAGCCGGCCCGTAGAGTCCCAGACCGATGCCTCCTCGTCGAACCATCCGTCGGCCATCATCCGGGTCGTCGACTCACAGCGCAGCCAGCCGGGTGCGGGCAGGCCGCGCAGCAGCACCGTCAGCTCGACAGTCGGCGCCCAGCCATACCGCTGCAGGTTGAACACCGTCGGCGGCGCCGCATCGACGGCGACGATCAGCGAGAACGGGTCAGGGTCGGCGCCGTCGTGCAGCCGGAACCAGTAGCGGATCGTCGGGTCGCCGGTGTGCTTGGGGAACGGTGCCGTCGCCGGATCGATCCGCATGTCGACGCGGTCGAAGATCTCCAGGACGAACTTCTCGGTGCCAGGAGGTAGGCACTCCTCCGGCGGAGGCATGTCCGGCGCCGGGCGAGCGGCGAACTCGGCGGGACCAGCATGTAGCTCGCCGGTCGTGATCAGCGCGTCGATCTGCGGCTTGTCGCCCTGCCACAACGTCGACCTGGCAGTCGACACCCGACGTCCGCAGCGAACGACCTCGGTACGGATCTCGGCGGGTGCTGAGTTAGGAGCGCGCAGGTAGTGCGCTGACACCGCGAGTGGATGGGTTGCTCCGACCGCATCGCACGCGGCCCGGGCGATGATCGACAACGTGTAGCCGCCGTTGGGCTTGCCGCCAATCGCCCAGTCGGGGCTGAGCTCCGCGTCGTAGACCGCGGAGTCGTCGCGGCGATGTACGGCGGACTCACTCTCGAAGTGGCTCATAGCGAAAGCAGGGTCGGGGCGAGGTCGGTCCATTCACGGCGGGGCAGACCACGACGGTCGTCGACGAGGATCTGCAACGCGACGTGGTCGGCGCCGGCATCGAGATGCGCCTTGACCCGAGCCGCGATCGCGTCTGCAGAGCCCCAGACGCAGATCGTGTCGACCAGCCGGTCATTGCCGCCGTCGGTGAAGTCGTCGGCCTCGAATCCGAACCGCTCGAGGTTGGCTGTGTAGTTCGCCAGGCGTAGGTACGACGCGGTGTGCCGTCGCGCGATCTCTCGGGCAACGGTCGGGTCGTCCGACACGACGCACACCTGCTCGGGCACGAGCAGGCGGTCCGGGCCGAGGATCTCCCGCGCAGCGGCGGTGTGCTCAGGTGGCACGAAGTAGGTATGAGCGCCGTCGGCCCGATCGGCGGCAAGGGCCAACATCTTGGGTCCGAGCGCGGCGAGCAGCCGTGGCGGCCGGCTTGCCGGCGGCAGCGCGCGATAGACGCCGTAACCCGAGTCCATCCCGTCGAGGTACTCGCGCATGAACGTCAACGGCGTGCGGTAGTCCTCACCGCGGACCTCGAGCAGCGGCTTGTGCGAGACGCCGATCCCGAGCACGAACCGGTCGGGATAGGCCTCCCCGAGCGCGAGCTGACCTGCCGCGGTCGCGAGAGCGTCCCGCGCCCAGATGTTCGCGATGCCGGTCGCGACGACGAGCGATGAAGTCGCGGACAGCAACAGCTGCGCAGCGGTCAGGACCTCACGACCGACGGCCTCGCCGGTCCACAGCGCCCGGTATCCGAGCGTTTCGACCTCGCGCGCGACCTCGCGCACCGTGTCGGCACTCGAGAAGTCGAGCTGCCCGGTCCAGATGCCCACGCGGCCGAGCCGAGCCGGCCAGGCCGCCAGATCCGAACCCGGTTCTGCCACAGCTCCGACGTTACCGTCGCAGCTAGTCCGACTTCGTGAAGCCCTCTGTGATCTTCTGCATTGCCGTCGTGAGCTCGCTCGGGATGACGATCATGGTGTTCCCGTACGACGCAACCTTCGGCAGCGCCTCGAGGTACTGGTAGGCCAGCAGCGACGCATCCGGGTTGCCGGCGTGGATTGCGTTGAAGACGGTCTCGATTGCCTTGGCTTGGCCTTCGGCGCGCAGGATCTCGGATTCCCGCTGCCCCTGGGCGGACAGGATCGCGGCTTGCTTCTCACCTTCGGCGGTGAGGATCTGGGACTGCTTGGTGCCCTCGGCGGTGAGGATCGCGGCTCGCTTGTTTCGGTCGGCGCGCATCTGCTGCTCCATCGACTCCTTGATGGAGTCCGGCGGGTCGATCGCCTTGATCTCGACCCGGTTGACGCGAACGCCCCATTTGCCGGTCGCCTCGTCGAGGACTCCACGCAGCCCGCCGTTGATCTGGTCGCGGCTGGTGAGCGCGGCCTCGAGGTCCATGCCGCCGACCACGTTGCGCAGCGTCGTCACCGTGAGCTGCTCGATCGCCTGGATGTAGTTGGCGATCTCGTACGTCGCAGACCGGGGATCGGTCACCTGGAAGTAGATGACAGTGTCGATGTTGACGACGAGGTTGTCCTCGGTGATGACCGGCTGCGGCGGGAAGCTCACGACCTGCTCTCGGAGGTCGATCAACGGTCGCATCCGATCGAGAAACGGGACGAGCAGCGTCAGTCCGGCACCTACCGTGCGCTGGTATCTGCCGAGGCGTTCGATGACGCCGGCCCGGGCTTGCGGCACGATCCGCACCGACCGCGCGATGACGATGACCGCGAGTACCGCGATGACGATGACGGCAATGACGGCGGCGCTCACGGGGTCCCCCTAAAGGACTTTGTGCTCTTGGTTTGACTCACGATGGTGATTGCGCGGCGGGCTGGACGACGGCGTAGGTGCCGTCGATCTTCAGGACCTCTACCCACTCGCCGGCCGGGATTGCGGCATCCGTGTATGGCCGGGCGCTCCAGGTTTCGCCTTCGATCCGGACCCGGCCGCCGGCGACGGTGGTGAGCTCGGTCAGCGTCATGGCCCGGGTGCCGATGAGTCGCTCGGTTCCGGTGCGAATCGAAGGCGGCGTATGACGGTGCCGGCGCGCGATCGGAAGCAGACCGCCGAGCAACGCCGCGTCGACCACGCCGAAGACGACGTACTGCCAGACACTCGGCGCTCCGACGGCTGCTGCGATTGCCGCCGCCGCCGCACCACCTGCGAGCATTCCGAGCACGAAGGTCAGCGTCAGGACCTCGGCGATCGCCAAGGCGACAGCGACGATCGTCCACCAGACCCAGGCGTCCACGGCCGAAGCGTAGGCCGAACTGCCCCCCGAGTCATGATTGGTGATCCTGGTAGGTGTTTGCCAGGCCGCTGTGTGGAGTGCACACATAGCCAGGTGCCGTGCCGCGTGCCACGATGTGCGCAGAGCCACGTCTCACCAGATGAGGCCGGACGGTCGCTGCCGTCGACCCGGTGATCCCGGGCGGTGGAAGCGAGACGACGAGGAGCGCACCGTGACCGAACTGCTCGTGCCGCAGCCGTCCGAGGGACCGGACTTCGTCCAGTTGCTGACGCCGGAAGGTCAGCGCGTCGAGCATCCCGACTACGCCCTCGAGATCGACGACGCGGAGATCAAGGACCTCTACCGCGACCTCGTCCTGGTTCGCCGCATCGACGCCGAAGCAACGGCTTTGCAGCGCCAGGGCCAGCTCGGGTTGTGGGCCAGTCTGCTCGGCCAAGAGGCGGCCCAGGTCGGTGCAGGCCGGGCACTCACCGACCGTGACTTTGCCTTTCCTACGTACCGCGAGCATGGCGTCGCCTATTGCAAGGGCGTCGATCCCGTGACGTTGCTCGGACTGTTCCGTGGCGTCAGCCTAGGTGGCTGGGATCCGCAGACCAACGGCTTCGCGCTCTACACGATCGTCATCGGCTCGCAGACGCTGCATGCGACGGGTTACGCGATGGGCATCCAACGCGACGGGGGCGACGGCGCCGTGATGGCCTTCTTCGGTGACGGCGCATCGAGCCAGGGTGACGTCAACGAGGCGTTCGTCTGGGCGAGCTCGTACAACGCACCCGTCGTCTTCTTTTGTCAGAACAACCAGTGGGCGATCTCCGAGCCGGTCGAGCGACAGACCCGGATCCCGCTCTATCACCGCGCCGAAGGGTTCGGCTTTCCCGGGGTCCGGGTCGACGGCAACGACGTCTTGGGTGTGCTCGCGGTCACTCGCGCGGCGCTCGCGCGTGCACGCGAGGGCAGTGGCCCGACCCTGATCGAGGCCTACACCTACCGGATGGGTGCCCACACCACGTCCGATGACCCGACGCGCTACCGCCTTGCGGTTGACCTCGAAACCTGGAAGCTCAAGGATCCGATCGAACGGGTGAAGGCTTACCTGTCGCGTGGTGGCGCCGCCGACGCAAGCTTCTTCGACGAGGTCGAGGCGGCCGCTGACGCGACGGCCGCGCATCTGCGCGCGGGCTGTCTGGCGTTGCCCGACCCCGACCCGCTGACGCTCTTCGATCACGTATACGCGACCGGTTCACCGTTGCTCGATGAGGAGCGTGAGCAGATGGCGGCGTACCGCGCGAGCTTCGAGCCGGTGGCGAACTGATGTCCGTGACGACGCTCACCCTCGCGAAGGCGCTCAACGGGGGACTACGCAAGGCCATGGAGGCCGACCCCAAGGTGCTCGTGATGGGAGAAGACGTAGGGGCGCTCGGCGGTGTCTTCCGAGTGACCGACGGCCTGGCCAAGGACTTCGGCGAGGAGCGGGTGATCGACACCCCGCTGGCCGAGTCCGGGATCATCGGGACAGCGGTCGGCCTGTCGATCCGCGGGTTCCGGCCGGTGTGCGAGATCCAGTTCGACGGCTTCGTCTTCCCGGCGTTCGACCAGATCGTCACCCAGGTCGCGCGGATGCATTACCGCTCGTCGGGCAATGTCCGGCTACCGATCACGATCCGGATTCCGTACGGCGGTGGCATCGGTGCGGTCGAGCATCACAGCGAGTCCCCCGAGTCCTACTTCGCGCACACGCCGGGGTTGAAGGTCGTGACCTGCTCGAACCCGGTCGACGCCTACTGGATGATCCAGCAGACCGTCGCATGTGACGACCCGGTCATCTTCTTCGAGCCGAAGCGCCGCTACTGGGACAAGGCCGAGGTCGATGTCGACGCCATGCCCGACTCGCTGTGGTCGGCCCGCGTCGCGCGCACCGGATCCGACGCGACGTTGATCTCCTACGGCCCAAGCGTTCGCACTTGTCTCGAGGCGGCGGCTGCCGCGGCCGCGGAGGGTCGCGAGCTGGAGATCGTCGACTTGCGCGCGCTGTCGCCGATCGACTGGGAGACGGTGTTCACGTCGGTCCGCAAGACCGGACACGCGATCGTCGTCGCCGAGGCACCCGTGTTCGGATCGCTGGCCGCAGAGGTGGCCGCGAGAGTCACCGAGCACTGCTTCTACTCGTTGGAATCCCCGGTGCTTCGGGTCGGCGGGTACTCCACGCCGTACCCCGCGTCGCGCATCGAGGAGGACTACCTGCCTGACCTCGACCGGGTGCTCGACGCGGTCGACCGAACGATGGCTTTCTGATGGCTCAAGAGACGTTCCGGCTCCCTGATCTCGGTGAAGGGCTGACCGAGGCCGAGATCCTGCGGTGGCTGGTTGCCGAGGGTGACACCGTGACGCTGAACCAGCCGATCGTCGAGGTGGAGACAGCCAAGGCTGCCGTCGAGATCCCATCGCCGTACGCCGGGGTCGTCACGACGCTTCACCACACGGAGGGCGACACGGTCGACGTCGGGCTGGCGCTGATCAGCTTCGAGGTCGGCGGCGGCGTCTCGGCTGCGACAGCGGACGAGCCAGTGATCCAGGGCGGCGATCTCGTGCCTGCCGCACCTAAGCCTGCTCCGGAAGAGAAGATCGAGGTACTGGTCGGCAGCGGCCCGAAGTCGGGCAAGCTGACCCGCCGACCGCGCAAGCAGGCGGCCATCGCCGCGCAGCCGCCGTCGGCGATGTCGGCCGAGGTCCACGTGCTCGCGAAGCCTCCGGTACGCAAGCTTGCCCGCGATCTGGGAGTCGACCTCCGCGGCATCGGGGGCAGTGGGCCGGGCGGGTCGGTTACCCGTAATGACGTACAGGCCGCGGCCAACGGTGGGACTTCCGCTCGTGGCGCCACCCCGGCGGCGCCGGCGCTGGCTCCCAGGCCTGACTTCGACCCGGCAACCCGCGAGCAGCGGATCCCGATCAAGGGGGTTCGCAAGGCCACGGCCGCGGCGATGGTGGCGAGCGCCTTCACCGCGCCCCACGTCACCGAGTGGGTCACCGTCGACGTGACCGAGACGATGCAGCTGGCGCGCCGACTGCGTGACTATCCGGAGTTTGCCGGCGTGAAGGTGTCGCCACTTCTGCTGGTTGCTCGCGCCCTGATCATCGCGGTCGGTCGGCACCCGATGATCAACTCGATCTGGGACGAGGATGCGCAGGAGATCGTGGTCAAGGACTACGTCAACCTCGGCATCGCCGCCGCGACGCCGCGCGGTCTGATCGTTCCCAACATCAAGGACGCCGGATCGCTGTCCTTGCCCCAGCTCGCGGCAGCGCTTGACGCACTTGTGGCGATCGCACGTGACGGTAAGACCTCGCCGGCCGACATGCAGCGCGGAACGATGACGATCACCAACGTCGGGGTGTTCGGCGTGGACAGCGGTACGCCGATCCTCAACCCGGGCGAGTCGGCCATCCTGTGCTTCGGCGCGGTACGCGAGCAGCCGTGGGTACACGACAGTCAGCTGGCGATCCGCCAGGTCACGACGCTGTCGCTGTCCTTCGACCACCGCATCGTCGATGGTCAGCTGGGCAGCGAGTTCCTCGCCGATGTCGCCGGCATGCTCAACGACCCGTGGCGGATGGTCGACTTCTCCTAGCGGCGATGGCTAGTAGTAAATCCAGACCGGGGTGCCGACGGCGAGCGTGTTGTAGTAGCGGTCGACCGCGAGATCGGTGATCCGGACACAGCCGTGGCTCGCGGCGTACGGCGGGACATTGGACCCACTGTTGGTGTCGCCCTCGCCGTGGATCGCGTCGCCTGAGTAGTTGAAGTACGACGGTCGCCACAGGGTGCCGAGCTTGTCGGTCACCAGGTGGTCGATCTTGTACTGGATCGTGAAGTGCCCGGTGGGCGTGATCGCCGTGGCCTGGAGACCGGCGGAGTCGGTGTAGGTGTAGCCGCCCGCCGTCGAGGTGTCGAGGATCCGCCAGATCTTGCCGTACTTGGCGATCATCAGGACCTGTTTGGTGAGGTTGACCTCGACCGCGACTGGCGCGCTCGGGTACGGATGCTCGAGGTGCGGCACCTTGGGGTTGCTCAGCCGCTTCCACGTCTGGTTTCCGGCGACGCCGTCGCGGTCGATCCCCTGCACCTTCTCGAATGCCGTAACGGCGTGGACCATGTCCCATCCGTAGATGCTCGACGGGGGTCCGACGTCGTAGTGGAGACGGCGCAGCTGGCGCTGCAGCGCGTGGACCTCCGGACCGGTCGAGCCGTAGCGAAGCTCGCCTCGGGTGATGTCGATCTGCACTGTGGAGCTGATGCCGGCGAGGTGCAGGGCGTTGGCGTCCTCGACGAGGCGGTAGCTGGCAACGCCGATCCTTGTCGGGTTGATCGGGAACGAGAAGCTTCCGTTGCGGGCGTTCGCGTGGGCGACCGTCCGCCAGGTGGAACCGCCCAACTGCTGTAGCTCGACCGTGCCGGCGATCGCCGGTCGCACGATGCCAGTGAGATGCGAGGTCACGCCCGTCGATGCCACGGCGAGCGGATGAAGGACCAGCTTCGGCTGCACCTGCACGGTGGCGGGATCACTCAGCGCGGCGAGATAGTTACCGATTGCGCTCGCGCTGATGCGGTACTGCTCGTTCTGGCCGGGCGTCACGGTCCAGTGCACCGTGCCGGCGCGGTTCGTCGTGGCCGAGGTCGTTACCGGAACCGGCCGCCAACCGCCCGATCCGGCCGACTGCTGAAGCCGTGCCGTCGCCCCGGCGACGGGTCCTGATGTGCCGGTCAGGACTCCGGTCACCTTGGTGCTCGCGCCGTATATGACCGAGGGTCGCGACAGCGTCACGGTCCAGGTAGGGGTCTCGGGTGTGGTGACAACGGGGATGGTGAAGGTTGGGCCCGAGTACGTCGTCGTGCCGACGGTGACGGTGACCGGGCCGGTGACGGCGGTCGGAGGCACGACGGCAGTCAGCTCGGTCGAGCTCACCATCGTCACCGCGGTCGCCGCGACCGCGTTGAAGTCAACGGTTGGTGCGACCGCGTTCGCGTCAGTCGGGCTTGGGAAAGCCGTCGTCCCTGCGGCGTTGATGGTCACGCTCGTTCCCACCGGACCGGAGGTCGGCGACAGCGTGAAGTCGGTGCCGGTCGCCGATGCGGTCCCGATGGCAGCCGTCGACAGCAGCATCGCGAAGATCGCGATGGTCGTGCCGCGAAGCTTGCCGGTCATGACGCTCCAGATGAGCTGAAAGCTACTGACTGCTCACCATATTCGGCGGAGCCTGTGCTTCGCCTGAGGCGGGAGACGTCAGGAAGCTGTTGCGTGGTGAGCGCCGACCAGCCAGTCGAAAGCTCGCGGGGCACCGCCGACGTACAGCGCAGTCCCGATCGCGATTAGGGCATGGTGCGCGAAGTACGTCGCGGGGAAGCCGATTTGGTGTGGTGCGATCAGGTCGTTGAGGATCGTGCCGGTGCTCAGTGGCAGGATCAAGCCGATCGAGATCGCCCGGGCCGCCCGCGGCAGGGCCGAGTCGGTGAGCAGGGCCGCGACCACCATGAAGGTGATGGCATCGCCAAGCCACACCCAGTCGTGCGCTGTCGGTGATGGGTGGCGGGTGACCCACCATCCCGCCATGACGACCAGGCAGGGCGCGACGCGAAGGAAGTTCCAGCGGGTCGGCACGGCCATCCGCCGTTCAGGCATTGCATTGACGAGCAGCGCGACGACGAGCAGTAGCAGCGCGGTGTCGACGAAGACGCCGTAGGTGAACCAGAGTCGGACCGCGGTCGGCTGGTCCCATCCGAGACCGAGCAACGCTCCGTCGTGAAAGTTGCCTAGAACGTTGGCCGCGGGATACCCGGCGACAGCGGCGGCGAGCCACCGGCGCCCGCCCGCAACGAGAAAGACAGCAACGATGGTCGGCAGGAGAACGGCTGCGACGCTCTCGAGTCCGGCGCGCATCCACACTGTGCTCGGAATCGGGTCGATGTGGACGAATACGCCTGGGTGGGTGCCCTCATATGTGGCGGCGGTGAAACGTGCCGTGAGGTTGAGTCGTTGCACCGCGTGGTGGCATAGCCAGAACTGCTCGGTGGCCCAGCAACTGAGGATCGCCGCAAGCAGGTAAAGCGGCCGCGGACGCAGATTCTCAGCCACACCTAAGGATCGGCGCGACCCGCGTAACTTCTTGACGTCATCCGGGCTAGTTGCGCTCGTCCGTCCGGCGCAGTGGTTTTGTCACGATCTCGCCGGAATCCTCCGGTGACTATCCAAAACCACCCGAGTTGGCCATGGGCATTGTCAGTGGCTGAGCGCACGATGAGCCCATGATCTGGTTCCTGCTCGTTGCGGCAGTGGCGGTGGTCGCCGGGCTTGTCTTCGCGATCAGTTTCGAATCGAGCCTGGTCCCCAAGACTGTGAAGCGCGTTAGAACGCCGACTCGGGTAGCTCCATGATCTCGAGGTTCGTACCCTCGACGACGACGCGCTCGGCGGCCAGTAGCGGCAGCCGGGTCTGCGCGAAGAACTTCGCCGCGATGACCTTGCCCTCGTAGAAGTCCTTGTCGCGCGCGTCTGCGCCAGCGGTAAGCGCGTTGAGCGCCACCTCGGCCTGACGGAGCAGCAGCCAGCCGATGACGACATCGCCGATCGCGAGCAGCAGGCGAGAGGTGTTCAGGCCCACCTTGTACATGCTCTGGATGTCCTCGGCGGAGGCGGTCAGGTATCCGACCATCGTCTCGACCATGCCTTGTACGTCGCCAAGGGCGTTCGCGAGCAGCTCGCGCTCGTTCTTCAGCCGCCCGTTGCCGGCCTCGGAGTCGATGAAGCTCTGGATCTGGCTGATCAGACCGGTCAGCGCCGCGCCCTGGTCGCGGACGATCTTGCGGAAGAACAGATCCATGCCCTGGATCGCCGTCGTGCCCTCGTAGAGAGTGTCGATCTTGGCGTCGCGGATGTACTGCTCGATCGGGTAGTCCGCCAGGAAGCCCGAGCCGCCGAAGGTCTGCAGCGACTGTGAGCCGAGCAGCTCGTAGGAGCGCTCCGAGCCACAGCCCTTGACCAGCGGGAGCAGCAGGTCGTTGAGGCGAGTGGCCTCGAGTGCCTGCTCGCCGCGTGACTCCGCGTCCTGGACTGTGTCCTGCTGGCTCGCGGTGAAGAGCACGAGCGCTCGCATGCCCTCGGAGTACGCCTTCTGCAGCATCAGCGAGCGACGTACGTCCGGGTGGTGCGAGATCGTGACGCGCGGCGCGGCCTTGTCGAGCATCTGTGTCATGTCGGCGCCCTGCACGCGGGTCTTCGCGAAGTCCAGCGCGTTGAGGTAGCCGGTCGACAGGGTCGCGATGGCCTTGGTGCCGACCATCATTCGCGCCATCTCGATGACCTTGAACATCTGCGCGATGCCGTCGTGGACGTTCCCGACCAGCCAGCCGACTGCTGGGATGCCGTTCTCGCCGAACGTCACCTCGCAGGTCGTGGAGACCTTCAGGCCCATCTTCTTCTCGACGTTGGTGACGAAGGCACCGTTGCGCTCGCCGAGCTCACCGGTCTGCAGGTTCACGTGGAACTTGGGTACGACGAACAGCGACAGACCCTTGGTGCCCGGACCGGCCCCTTCGGGGCGGGCGAGCACGAGATGGACGATGTTTTCCGGGATGTCCCACTCGGCGCTGGTGATGAAGCGCTTGACGCCCTCGATGTGCCATGAGCCGTCAGACTGCTTGGTGGCTTTGGTGCGCCCGACGCCCACGTCCGAGCCCGCGTCCGGCTCGGTGAGCACCATCGTCGCGCCCCAGTTGCGGTCGATCATCATCTGCGCGAACTTGCGCTGGTTGGCGGTGCCCAGGTCATGCAGGATCTGAGCGAACGCCGGGCCTGAGGCGTACATGTGGATCGCCGGGTTGGCGCCGATGATCATCTCGCTGCAGGCCCACAGGATCGACGGTGGCAGGCCTGGGCCGCCGAGCTTCTGCGGGAGCGGCAGCTTGTCCCAGCCGGCGTCGACCAGCGCCCGGTAGGACTTCTTGAACGACTCCGGCAGCGTCACGGAATAGGTGTCCGGGTCATAGACCGGCGGATTGCGGTCCGCATCGACGAACGACTCGGCGAGCGGGCCCTCGGCGAGCCGGCGTACTTCGTCCAGCACGCTCTTGGCCGTGTCGGTGTCGACGTCGGCGTAGGCGCCCTTGCCGAGAATCTCGCCGCGCCCGAGCACCTCGAAGAGGGTGAACTCGGCGTCGCGCAGGTTCGACTTGTAGTGACTCATTGTTGAGTGCCTTTCACTTGGCTACCCACCAGTAACTAAGAGGATGTTACCCCCGGGTAACCAGGACTATGCAAACCCATCTCTGGCGCGTCGTTTCGTGGGTGCAGACTGGATCGATGTCCCGAAGCACGGAGACCGCACGTGAGCAGGCTCACGTCGACGAGCTCTACGGCCGGTTGGACGAGCTTCGGGAGCAAGCACGCGGCCGGCTGACAGAGGTCCGCAGGCGGGGTGCGTCTGGCACTCCGCAGGCTCGCAGCGAGCGTGATGCCTTTGCCGCGCTGTACGAGGATCGGCTCGCGCAGCTCGAGGCGGTGGAGCCCGGGCTGTGCTTCGGACGCCTCGACATGACCGGCGGCGAGCGGTTGCACGTCGGGCGAATCGGGCTCACTGATGAGCGCCACGACACGATGCTGGTCGACTGGCGCGCGCCCGCCGCGGAGCCTTTCTATCGGGCGACTCCGGCGGATGCGCTCGGTGTCGTACGCCGGCGTCACCTGCGCACTCGTGGCCGAGCCGTGCTCGACGTCGAGGACGACGTCTTCGACGTCTCGGAACTGACCGACGCAGACCGGGAGACGCTGGGCGGCGGTGGCGCTCTGCTCGCTGCCCTGACCGAGAGCCGAACGGGGAGAATGCGCGACATCGTTGCGACGATTCAGTCCGAGCAGGACCGCGTGATTCGTGCTGACCCGACTGGTGTGCTGGTGGTGCAGGGCGGACCCGGCACCGGAAAGACGGCGGTGGCGCTGCATCGCGCGGCGTACCTGCTCTACAGCAACCGCGAGCGGCTGGCGCGTTCTGGCGTACTCGTCGTCGGCCCCGGTCCGACGTTCCTGCGATACATCGAGCAGGTGCTGCCCTCGCTCGGTGAGACCGGTGTGCTGTTGTCGACTCTCGCAGGGCTGATCCCTGGCATCGACGCGGTCGGCAAGGAGTCGGACGACGTCGCCCGGATCAAGTCGGACCTGCGAATGGCACAGGTCGTTGCGGCGGCGGTTGCCGCCCGGCAGCGCGTGCCGGACGCGCCCGTGACGATCGAGGTCGAGGACTACGACCTGGTGATCGATCCATCGGCGATCGCGGCGGCCCGCGCTCGGGCTCGGCGCAGCCGGCGCAAGCACAACCGGGCGCGCTACGCCTTCGCGAAGAGCGTGCTTCGCGCGGTGATGGGCGAGCTTGCCGCTGTCGACCCCAAGCTTGCGACGGAGCGCTGGGTCGTGCGCTCGGTAATGGGCTCCGACGCGTTCCGGGCACTGATCGATGCCTGCTGGCCGCGGCTGTCGATGACTGATCTGATCGCCGACCTGCTGACGCCATCAGGTCTGGCGGAGGCCGGCCGCGACATTCTGAGCCGCCGAGACCAGGAGCTGCTCGTGCGGTCGGCGGATGCTCCCTGGACGGCCGCGGATGTGCCGCTGCTCGACGAGGCCTGGTCGCTGCTCGGCGATCCCGAAGAGGTGCTGCGTGCGGCTGCCGAGCGCCGCAAGCTGCGCCTCGAACGGGCCTACGCCCAAGAGGTTATCGCGGCGAGCGGGCTCCGTGGCCAGGTCGACGCGGACGCGCTCGCGGAGCGCTTCGGTCCACAGGGCGGTGGTAGTCGGAGTCTGGTCGAGCGGGCGTCGGGCGACCCGGACTGGGAGTTCGGGCACGTCATCGTCGACGAAGCTCAGGAGCTCTCGCCGATGGCATGGCGGATGTTGGTCCGCCGCTGCCCGATGCGCTCGATGACCGTCGTCGGCGATGTCGATCAGCTCGCTGCGCCGTGGGGGACCCGGCGTTGGGCCGACACGCTGGACGCCGTGGCTCCCGAGCGATGGGACCTGCGCGAGCTCTCGGTCAACTACCGGACGCCCAGCGAGATCATGGCCGTCGCGGCTGACGTGCTCGCTGCGGTGGATCCGGCCGCGGTGCTCCCGTCGTCGGTGCGAGACGCGGGCTACCCGCCTCGGGCGCACCGAGTTGATGCGGGCAGCGTCGATTCGGGCGTGGGCCTTGGTCGCACGGTCGTCGACGTCGTGAGCGATGCCAGGGCGACCGTGGGCGACGGCCGTCTCGCCGTACTCACCACCAGTGAGGATTTTGCCGACGTACGGGCGGCGCTCGACGAGCGCTTCGTCGGAGAGGTCGGCACCGGATCGACCGGCTTGGACTCTGCGATTGCGGTCCTCGAGATCGCGGATGCGAAGGGCCTCGAGTTCGACGCGGTCGTGCTCGTCGAACCCGGCGACTGGCTCGTGTCCGGCGAGCGAGGCATGCGCGATCTCTATGTCGCGCTGACCCGTGCAACCCAGCGGCTCGACGTCGTCTACGCCGGCCCGCTGCCTGCCGTGCTCTCGCGGCTGCTGACCGACTCGGACACCGGCGCGGGATCGCTTGTCGGCGCCCAGCTCTGACGGCGCAGATCTGATGACCGACGAGGTTTCGTTCCCGCGGCTGCGGGCGCGGACCCAGCGATTCACCCTCGGTGAGCCACGGACCTTCACGGTCTGCGCCGATGGCGACCGGGTGCTGTTCCTTCGTGCCGCGGCAGGCGACGATGCGCGCACCGGCCTGTGGGTCGTCGACGCCGCCGACGGAGTCGAGCGGATCATCGTCGACCCGACTGACGACGGCGAGCTGACCGCTGCCGAGCGGGCCCGCCGCGAGCGGCTGCGTGAAGGCGCGTCGGGCGTTGTGTCGTACGCCGCAGACGACAGGGGTTGCGTTGTCGCCTATGCCGCGGGGGGCCGGCTCTGTGTCGTCGATGTCGACTCGCCCGAGATCCGCGAGACCGGTTCGGCGACAGCTTGTTTCGACCCGCGGCCGGACCCCACGGGGTCTCGGGTCGCGTTTGTCGACGGCCCGGCACTGAAGCTTGTCGGGGTCGACGGGAGCGACGAGCGGGTCGTCGCCTCCGATGCTGAGGCGACGGTGTCGTGGGGCCGAGCGGAGTTCGTCGCTGCCGAGGAGATGGGCCGCTATCGCGGCTATTGGTGGGCACCCGACGGCCAGTCGCTGCTCGTCGCGCGGGTGGACGAGGCGCCGGTCGCGCAGTGGTGGATCGCCGATCCCGCCCATCCCGATCGTGAGCCGACCTCAGTCCGCTACCCGGCCGCCGGTAGCGCCGACGCCGACGTCACGTTGTGGCACTTCGGCCTGGACGGCTTGCGGCGCGAGGTCGAGTGGGATCGGACGCGGTCGCCGTACCTGGGTCGGGTTCACTGGAGCACTGGCGGCGCACCGCTTCTCGCGGTGGTGAGTCGAGACCAGCGGGAGATCCGCACGCTCTCGGTCGATGTGGCCACAGGTCAGACGGCCGAGCTTGCGGTCGATGTCGACCCGACGTGGGTGGAGCTCTTTGACGGCGTACCGATGTGGTGGGACGGACAGCTGGTTCGGATCGCCGATGCAGACGGTGTCCGCGGACTGTGGGTCGGAGATCGGCGCGTCACGCCGGACGACATGTACGTCCGCGATGTCTCGGGCGTACACCGTGGTGGTCTCGTCTTCACTGCGTCGAAGGGCGACCCGACGTCGGTCAGCGCCTACTCGTGGGAGGGCGAGCGGGTCAACGAGATCGCGGACGGCGCCGGACTGCACCGAGTGGTCGTCGGTGGCAGCACGGTCGTCTCGGTCGAGACCGGCATGGAGCACTTCGGCAACCGAGTGCAAGTCCACTTCGACGACAGCCGGGTCCTGCTGTCTTCGCTGGCGGCCACCCCGCCGTTCGAGCCGCGGGTCCGGATGCTGCGACTTGGCCCGCGCGAGCTGTGTGCCGGTCTCGTGCTGCCGCGCGATCATGTCGGGGGCACGAAGCTGCCGGTGTTGATGGATCCGTACGGCGGCCCGCACTCGCAGCGAGTGATGGCCGCCAGGTCAGCCTGGCTGGAGCCGCAATGGCTGGCCGACCAAGGCTTCGCCGTACTGGTGGTCGACAACAGGGGAATGGCCGGTCGCAGTCCGGCATGGGAGCGTGAGGTCCACCTGGACTTCGCGGGCCCGGTCCTCGAGGACCAGATCGATGCACTGCACGCCGCCGCAGAGCTCGAGCCGGACCTCGACCTGACACGGGTAGGGATTCGCGGCTGGTCCTTCGGCGGCTGGCTCGCCGCACTCGCCGTGATGCGTCGGCCGGATGTCTTCCACGTCGGTGTCGCGGGCGCACCCGTCACCGACTGGGCGCTCTACGACACCTTCTATACCGAGCGCTATCTCGGTACGCCGGCCGACCGACCTGCGGCGTACGAGGCGCACTCGCTGCTGAGCGACGCGGAGAGTCTGTCGCGGCCGTTGCTGCTGATCCACGGTCTCGCCGACGACAACGTCGTCGCTGCGCACACGTTGCGGCTGTCACAGCGGCTCACTCAGGCGGGTCGGCCGCACAACGTGCTGCCACTGACGGGCGTGACTCACATGACACCGCAGGAGACGGTCGCGGAGAACCTGCTGCTGCTCCAGGTCGACTTCCTGAAGCGACATCTCACCTAGACGGCGCTGGGGCCTTTGCCGCAGCCTTGGCCGCGCGTTCCTTGGCGAAGGCGATGGCCTCATCCCAGGAGGCTCCGCTCGCGAGCATGCCTCGGTACTTCATGATCTGAGAGCGCTGCTCGAGGGCCAGCGCGCCGACGAGCCTGTCGCCGCGTCGGTAGAGAGTGACGAAGGTGTCGCCGTCGAGCTCGCCCGCGACCGTTGCGATCTCCTCGGCGTCTGCCGCGACGCCGACGAACTGGATCCGCTTGCCGTACCAGTCCGACCAGAAGTACGGCACGGTCTCGAACGGCGTCGCGTTTGCCGGGGCCGCCGCGTTGCGACCAGCATGACCACCCTGCTCGGCGGCGATCGTCCAGTGCTCGAGCCGCATCCGGGTGCCGAACGTCGGGTTGATCCAGTTCGCGATGTCACCTGCGGCGTAGACGTCGGCGGCACTGGTGCGCAGGCATTCGTCACACTCGATGCCGTTGTCGATAGTCAGTCCGGAGCCGGACAGCCACTCGGTGTTGGGCGTGACCCCGATGCCGACCACGACGAGCTCGGCGTCGATGGTCGTGCCGTCGGCGAGGCGCACTGCCCGCACCTTGTCGTCACCCTCGAGTGACTCGACACCGACCCCGACCCGCAGCGTCGTTCCGTTGCGCTCGTGCAGTGAGGCGAGGACCTTGCCCATCGCCTCGCCGACCGGCCGTGCAAGCGGCGTGGCCATCGCCTCGACGACCGTGACCTCGACGCCGCGACCCCGCGCCGAGGCTGCGATCTCCGAGCCGATGAAGCCGGCGCCGACCACGACAGTGCGTGCGCCCGCGTCGAGGGCTGCCCTGATCTGACGCGCATCGTCGATCGTGCGCAGCACGTGCACGCCGGAAAGGTGGGACGTACCTGGAATCGTGCGGGGCGTCGCGCCGGTCGCGATGACGACCGAGCTGTAGCCGATCGGCCCGTCGTCCGTGAGAACCGCCCGACCGCCGATGTCGAGACCGGTCGCCGGCGTACCGAGCCGCACGGTGACGCCGAGCTCGTTGCGCAGCATCGTCTCCTCGCGGAGCACCGTGGCCGTCGGCGCTTCCTCGGAGGTCAGGAAGTCCTTCGACAGCGGCGGCCGGTCGTATGGGGTGTGGACCTCTGCCCCGAGCAAGGTGATCGCACCGGCGAACCCGGAGCGGCGGGCGCTTTCTACGGCGCGCAGCCCCGCAAGGGACGCGCCGACGACGACGAGGTGGGGCTCTGCGCTCACGCTGACCGACGCTACCGAAGCGCCTGCGTACGTCGCGCCATGGGCTTGAATGGAGAGCGTGACTGCTCCCTCGGCGACGTCTCGCCGTCTTGCGGTGCCGCCGCCGGAGCCATTCCACGCAGGCGGATCCGGGACGCCGATGGTCCTCCTTCACGGCTTCACCGACACCTGGCGAACCTGGATCCCGGTCATGCCGGAGCTCGAGGCGCACCACGCGGTGTTCGCCCCGTCGCTGCCCGGCCACTATGGCGGGCCGGCGATCGCGGCTGGTGGGTCCGCGATGATCAAGACCAGCCTCGACCTGATCGAGCGGCAGCTCGACGAGCGAGGCATCGACAAGGCGCATCTGGTCGGCAACTCACTCGGTGGGTGGGCGGCGCTCGAGCTCGCGGTCCGTGGCCGGGCGTTGTCTGTGGTCGGGGTCTGCCCGGCAGGTGGCTGGGAGATCGGCGGCAAGGAGGACCGCACGATCGTGCGTTACTTCAAGGCGGCCGATCGGCGGCTTCGCACCAGCGCGCCGCTGCTGCCCCGGATTGCGCGAGTGCCCGCGTTGCGAAGGGTTGCCTTCCGGGATCTCATGGCGCGTCCGGGCAACGTCACGGCGGAGTCCGCGATGGCCTTCTTCACCGGTGCCGCCAACTGCACGATCTTTGCCGATGCGATCGCCCAGGCGGAGGCCGGAGAAGCCTTCGACGACCTCGGTCCGATCGATGCACCAGTGCGGATCCTCTACGGCACCCGCGACCGGCTGATCCGCTGGCCGAGCTACTACAGCCGGATGAGGACGCTGCTGCCCCAGGCGGAGTTCATGCCCTTGCATGGGCTTGGGCACATCCCGATGTGGGACGACCCGGCGACGGTGGCTCGGCGAATCCTCGAGGTCAGCGGCCGGGCGGACCTGGCGGCGAGTGAAAAGCCTGTGGGTGGCCGACGCGAAGCCACCGGCGCGGTATAGCGTTCCGTCGCAGCAGGCAGTGCTCGAGTCCGGAGGGGGATGTGGCTGAGACCAGCAGGGTCATTCGGCCCGCCGCCGTGCTCAAGCAGGCCGAGGCGCAGCTCGTTGTAGATGAGCTTGCCCGACTCGACGTTGCCAATGGCGGGGTGTGGATCGTCAACCCGGGTCTCTGGCAGCGCTTCGACAAGCCGTGGGACGGGCCTGGCGGCATGGCCGGCTCGTCGATGCTGGTCGGCACGATTGCGACCGCGTACGGCGCACCGACTCGCTACGACATCACGATCTACCGGGTCACGGTTACCGACCACGGCAGCAAGCGTGGCTGGACGGTCGAGTCGCTTTGCAACGACGCGCTCGGCTACGCCGGGCTCACCTTGGACACCTGCTCACGGGCCGAGCTGAAGGACCCGCCGCCGCGCGATCCGTTCCACTAGATCGCTGCCGGCCGGACGAAACCGGCCGGCCTCCATCTGCGTCTGACTTGCAACTGCATTGATGGAGGGAACATGTCGTTGACCGTGCTGGGATTCAACAGGCCGGGCTTCACCAAGATCGCCGCCGTGACCACATTGGCGTTTGGTGGGCTGGTCGTCGCCGGTGCGACGCCGGCCGTCGCGGCCGGTGCATCGACGGACTCGGTAAGCGTGTCAGGTCACGGGAGCGTGAAGGGCACGCCCGACACGTTGATCGCCGACCTCGACGCGCACGCCACGAGGCCCGCGGCCGCCGACGCGCTCGCTGCGGCCGGCCAGGTCGCGACCGGTGTCATCAATGCGCTGGAGGCCAACGGCGTGGCCGCGAGCGACATCCAGACATCCGGCGTTTCGGCCGGGCCGATGTACGGCAAGCAGGGACACATCACCGGCTACCGCGCGGACGAGTCGATCACGGCGCGGATGCACCCGCTCAGCACCGCGCAGACCGCGCTCGGCGCCGCGTCGCAGGCCGGCGGGAACTCCCTCGACATCAACAGCACCTCGCTGACGATCTCGAATAAGTCGGCGTTCCAGGCCAAGGCCCGCGCGGCCGCGTTTGCCAACGCGAAGGCAGCGGCAGAGCAGTACGCCGAGCTCGCCGGTCGTCAGCTGGGCCGGGTCATGCACATCACCGCGAGCGTCTCCGGCCCGAGTGTCGTGCGCTACCCGGTGCCGGTTGAGTCGGCGTCCGGCGGAGCCGCCTCGGCACCGTCGGTCCCGATCAATCCGGGCACCCAGACGATCGGCGCGACGGTCCGAGTGGTCTGGGCCCTGACGTAGCGCCACTCTCGCTACCGTTCTCCTATGCGGGACTCGGTGACTGTCCATTTCTCTGCTTCTCCGGCGAAGGTTTGGGAGCTGGTCAGCGACGTCACGCGGATCGGGGAGTTCAGTCCCGAGACGTTCGAGGCGAAGTGGGCCGACGGCGCGACCGGCCCGGCGGCAGGAGCGAGGTTCCGCGGCCACGTGAAGCGCAACGGCCGCGGACCGATCTACTGGACCAACTGCCGCGTCCGGGAGTGTGTGCCCGGCGAGGTCTTCTCGTTCGACGTCATCGGGCCGGGCAACAAGGTGCTCAACACCTGGGGCTATCAGCTCGCGGCCGCTGGCGGCGGCACCGACGTGACCGAGTCGTTCGCGCTGGACAACAACGTCGGGTCGAAGCTCTATTGGGCACTTGCCGGGTGGGCGCGAGGCAAGACCAACCGCGAAGGCATGACGCGCACCCTCGAGGCGATGAAGGTGATCGTCGAAGCCGGCTGACCGTCATCGCGGCGTAGGTCTGAGCGCCGTACGCTGCCCCAATGCAACAGGCGGGCGAGACCGGCAAGCCATACGTCGTCGTGTCGGCGGACGCTCACGCCGCACCCGACGATCTCGACCAGTTCCTGTCCTACGTCGACCCTGCCCATCGCGAAGCGGTTGCCGCGTTCGGAGACCTGTCGTCGACCGCCATGTCGATGCTCGGCGGCGTCGACCCCGGGCCGATCGACGATCCGGACCCGGTCCGGGCAACCGCGGCCCGTCGGCTGGCAGGGATGGGTGTCGACATCAAGGCGGCCGCGTCGTGGATCGAGCGCTACAGCACCGACTGGGTCTTCGCTGGCGACGGCGACGGCAAGCGGCTCGCAGTGCTGGACGAGCAAGGCATCCAGGCGGAGGTCTCCTACCCGGGGCCGGTGCTGACCGGCGGCATCTCGCCTGCGATGTATCTCGGCTCGGCGACGGCCGACGGACTCGATGTCGTATGGCCGGCGCTGCACGGTTACAACCGGTGGCTGGCTGACTTCTGCAACGCCGCGAAGGGCCGTCGTGCGGGAGTGCTGCCGATCGACCTACACGACCTCGACCGGGCGATCGAGGAGCTGTCATGGGCTCGCGAGAACGGCATCTTCGGCGGCGTGATGATGCCAGCGATGTCGGTTCGCGCGAAGCTGCCCGGCTACGCCGCGGACTACTTCGACCCGTTCTGGTCTGCGTGCGAGGACCTCGGCATCGTCTTGAACTTCCACACCGGTGCGTCTGGCACTGCGACGGACGCGAAATATCTGTATGACGACGCCCACAGCGGGATGCTCGGGCTGTTCGAGGTCTTCGTCTTCACCCGTCGTTCGCTGTGGTTCATGATCTTCGGCGGGGTCTTCGACCGTCATCCGAAGCTGAAGGTCGTGATGGCGGAGAACGGCGTGCAATGGCTGCCGTCGCTTGTCCGCGACATGGAGTCGTTCTTCGACACCCACGGCGGCGCGCCGGTGCGCTCGTATCTCGAGCTTCGTCCGGCCGAGTACGTCGCGAAGCACGTCCACCTCGCCGGATCGCTGATGAAGCGCTACGAGGCAGAGATGCGTCATGAGGTCGGCGTCGACAAGCTGATGTGGGGCGCGGACTACCCCCACCTCGAGGGCGCGGTGCCCGTGCATCGCGAGGTCGTCCGACACATCTTCGGCGGGATGCCGGAAGCCGAGGTGCGCGCGATGCTCGGCGGCAACGCGATGGAGCTGTGGGACTTCGACCGGGCAGCGTTGCGGGCCGCGGCCGACGTCGGTGGCCTGACGGTCGCCGAGGTGGCAACACCTGTCGAGCTGGGCGACTTCCCAGAGACGTTCAGCTGGAGCCTTGCTCGCCCTGTCCCGCTCAGTGCGCACGCCTAGGGGGCTGGCGGTCCTCGTCGGCTGCGCCGTGCTGGTCGCGACTGGCGCGGGGGTCTCGTCGGCGAACGATCACGTCGCATCGAGGACTTCCGTCGAGCGCCACTCGGCCGGTGGATCGCTCGGACAGTCCGGGCGATGGATCGTCGACCGGCAGGGGCGGGTCGTCATCGAGCATGGCTTCAACCTGGTCGACAAGATCGCGCCGTACGAGCCATCGGTCGGGGGCTTCGGCCCAAGCGATGCGAGGTTCCTCGCCGACCACGGCTTCAACGCCGTACGACTCGGGGTACTTGCCGAGGCGATCGAGCCGTCACCCGGTCACTTCGACGATGCCTACCTACGCAACATTCGTGCCACGGTCGCGCTGTTGCGCAGCTACGGCATTCGCAGCCTGATCGACTTCCACCAGGACCTCTACAACGAAAAGTTCCAGGGCGAGGGACTGCCGGCCTGGATGGTCGATGACGACGGCCTCCCTGTCGCACCGAAGACCGGATTCCCTGGCAACTACTTCGTCATGCCCGCGTTGCAGGCGGCTTTCGCGAACTTCTGGGCGAACGCGAAGGGCCCCGGTGGCGTCGGCCTGCTGACGAGGTACATCGCACTCGTCCATCACGTCGCGGTCTTCTTCCACGGTGTCCGCGGCGTGCTGGGCTACGACGTGTTCAACGAACCGTTCCCGGGTCCGGAGTTCCTGCCCTGCTTTCCGCCGCTGGGGTGTCCGGAGTTCGACGTGAGCCTGCTGCGCCCGGCGATGGCGGCGATGATCCACGCGGTGCACTCGGTAGATCCGTCGACGCTCGCGTTCTTCGAGCCGTGGGTCGACTTCGACTACGGCGCGCCGACCTCGGTCGGCAAGGTAGCGCCGGGCCCGGTCGGCATGAGCTTCCATGACTACTGCCTCGGGACCCTGGGCGTGCCGTCGATCCCCGGTGAGCAGGCAGTGTGTGACGTCGCCGTCGAGGAGCGGGTGATGGCGAACGCGCTGCACCAGGGGAACACCGACGGCAGTGCTCTGCTGCTCACCGAGTTCGGCGCGTCGACCGACCTCGATGACATCCGCGAGGTGCTCGGACTTGCGGATACGCACGACATCTCCTGGCTCGAGTGGGCGTACTGCGACTGCGGTGATCCCACCGGCGACGGCCAGAAGGAGGCGATGGTCTACGACACCCACAAGGCACCGCGTGGGACGAACATCGATCACGCCACGCTGCAGCTGCTCGACGAGCCGTATCCGCAGCTCGTCTCTGGTACGCCGCAGTCCTCGTCGTACGACGCAACGTCCGACGTCTTCTCGCTTCACTACTCGACGACTTCACCGGCCGGTCGGCGGTTTGCTGCGGGTGCCCGCACTCGGATCTACGTCTCGCCGCTGCACTATCCGCACGGCTATCGGGTAACTGTGAGCGGAGCGCGCGTGGTCAGCGAGCCTTCGTCGCCGTACCTCGTCCTCGCGCAGCGTCCGGGTGCGAACAGCGTCTCGGTGCAGCTGCGCGCTGTCGCCGGCTAGCTGCCTGCCGTCAGATACGGCGAGATCTGCACGTCGGAGTAGCTGCTCGGATCGAGATCGATCTGGGTCGGTGTGGTCGAGTCGCCCAGGAATGCGTCGACCCGGAGCAGGTGTCCGGTCCGGTCGACCCAGAAGTCGAGAACGGTGTCGGACCCGTGACCGGGGCCCTTTGCCGACGGTCCCTGCATGACGTCGACGGTCTGTCCGTCGAGGGTCTCGGTCCGCAGCCATCTCGCGCCGTCCTGCTGTACCTGGGCCGCATTGTCAGGGCGGCTCTCACCGAGCCCGAGTAGCAGCGCCAGTACCGCGTCGACGGCCGAGGACGATGGAGCAATCGCTCGCTCGCGGGGCGCCGCGGTCGGGACGTCGGAGGGAGGTTCGCTCGGCTTGCCAGCGCTCGGCCAGGCGAGCAGGCGGCCGCCGTTCCACTGCAACGTGTACGACGGACCCTTGCCGCCGGAGACCTCGCCGTAGCCCACCAGCGTGTGGAAGTCGACGTCGCCGTTCAGGGTCACTACGCCCTGCGAAGCGATGACCGTGGCGTGGAATGCAACCCCGACTGCCTCGAAGTTGGTGAGCCGCATCGTCGAGAGTCGCTCGGCCTCAGCTGAGGTGACCGGTCGCGGACCGTTCGTGTAGCTCCCAGAGCTGCCGCCGCCAGACGTGACGACGATCGGGATCACGACGGCAGCCGCCACGACGACGGCGGACGCGATCGCCAGCCACACCCGATTGCTTCGCGACAACCTCACCAATGAATCCTGCCAGCCCGCTCAGCCGGTCGATGCGAGCTTGGCCTCTTCCTCGTCGATGTCGATGTCGCGCGGCATGAAGATCGCGACGCCGATGACGGCCAGGACAGTGACCGTGAGACCGACGAGCGACGACAGGTGCATGCCGCCGACGAACGCGTGATCCGTCACCGACGTCACCTTGGCAGCCAGGTCCTTCGGAAGATGCTGCGCTGCGAGGGATGCGCGCCCGATCTGTTCGCTGACCGTGCTGCGCTGTCCGGCAGGCACGCCGCGCAGTGGTCCGGTGAATGCCGAGTTGACCTTGCCGCGGTAGTGAGCCGTTGCGATGCTGCCGACGATCGCGACACCGAACGCGCCTCCGAGCCACTGCAGCATGGTCCGCAGCCCCGAGCCCACGCCGACCTTGTCCTCGGGGAGCACGCTGACCACGGCGTTGGATGCCGGCGCGATTGCCAGACCCATGCCGGTGCCGACGCACGCGAAGGCGATCCCGTTGAGCAGGTAGCCGGAGTTGACCTCGAGCGCGGTCAGGCAGGCCAGCCCGGCGACGACAAGGCTCATCCCGGACAGCAAGACCGGCCGGACCCCGAAGCGGTGCATCAGCCGCGCTGAGATGTTGCTGCCGATCAAAGAGCCGGCTGCCAGCGGCAGGAAGCGGATGCCGACGCCGAACACCGATGCGCCCCGGACAAACTGGACGTACTGGCTGAGCAGGAAGCTCACGCCGAACATCGCGAAGAACATCGCGGTGACAGCCGCGATGCCGCTCGAGAAGCCAGCCTTGCGGAACAGCGTGAAGTCGATCAGCGGCTCGTCCTGATGGCTGTCCCATCGGTAGAAGCCAGTCAGCAGGATCAGCGCCGCCGCGATGAGGCCGACCACGGTCCGGGATCCCCAGCCGTCGGTCGGCGCGAAGATGACGGCGGCGGTTAGCGCAGACAGTCCGAGGGCGGACAGCACGACGCCGGCTACGTCGATCTTGGCGGGGTTGCGATCCCGGGTCTCCTCGATCGCCACCAAGCCGCCGACGATGGCGATCGCCGCGATCGGCACGTTGATGAGGAAGACCGAGCCCCACCAGAAGTGTTTGAGCAGCAGGCCACCGACGAGCGGGCCGGCCGCGCCTCCGACGCCACCGATGCCTGCCCAGATGCCAATGGCTCGGACTCGATGGTGGCCTTCGAAGGTCGCAACGATGATTGCGAGAGTCGCTGGCATGAGCGCGATCGCGCCGAAGCCCGTGAGCACCCGCATCGCGACGAGCGGCCACGTCGAGTGGACGAGTGCGCACCCGAGCGACCCGACGCCGAAGGTCGCGCTGCCGACGACGAACATCCGGCGGTGGCCGAACCGGTCGCCGAGCCGGCCGCTGAGCAGGGCGAGGACCGCTTGGATCAACGTGTAGCTGTCGACGATCCACTCGAGCCCGCTGTTGGAGGGGTGCAGGTCCTTCACGAGCGTCGGCAGTGCGACGTTGAGGACGGTCTGGTCGAGGCTGATCAGCAGGATCGTGAAGCACAGCACGCCGAGGATGAACCACTGCTTGCTCGACAGCGGGGTGTCGATGGTGGGCAGCGCGGAGACACGCGCCGGCTGGGCTGTGGCAGTCAAGGTGGTGATCCGAACGTACGGCGGACGCTGACGCCCGTTTGATGGCCCGATTTAGTTTGCTAGCGCAACCAATCCTACCGGGCCACGATTCTCGGCATGCGTGGTGTTTGTCACCGAAAGCGCGTGCGCAGGAGGTCGACTCCGGGACCGGTCAGGTCGGCGAGAGCGCTGGTCCGGCCGCACATCGCCATGACGATGTCGATGCCGCGACCGTGGACCTCCTCGCCGTCGCCCATCGTGAGGTCGAGGTCGTCGGCGACGAATTGCAGACCGCTGAGTGTCCCGCCACGGACGAACGCGATCGGCCGGCCTGCGGTCAGAAACTCCAGGGCGGTCCGAACATGCTCGGCTGGCGCATCATGCGGCAGCCCGAGTGGTCGCGCGATGTCACCGGTGTGCACGATCACGTCGGTGAGCGGCGCGCGTGGTCCGGTGATCGGTGGTGTGAAGTGACTGTCGGCGTTCGCACGAATCTTCGCGATGGTCGCGGGTGCGCCGTTGCGCGCCTCTTTGATTGCGACCGAAGCGTTGGCTCGGTCGAAGCTGCCACGGTTGCGGATCAGCTCGACCAGGAAGTGCGGCGTGCTCGTCGTGATGGCACTTGCGAGATGAGCGCCGACGGTCTGGACATCCCAGTCGCCGCACAGGCTCGGGGTCGCTAGTTGCTCGGGCGTGAGACCTTCCAGCAGATCGGCCATGGCTCGCCGGTTGACCGCCGCTGCGGCGTAGATCGCGTTCGCGTCCATGAGATGCAGCGTAGGTGGGTCGTGGGCGGGAGAATGACGGCATGGTCTTGAGTCGCCGTTGGTCTGCTTTCCTTCTCGCCTTCGGCGTGTGGTCGTGGGTCATCTGGCCGACCTTCATCCACAACATCGCGAACGACCCGCGCGCGTTCAGCGGCGACCGGCCGCATGCCTTCTTCATCGTCCATCTCGTGCTGACGGTCGTCTCGCTCGTGCTGGGTACGGCGATCGGCTGGCTCGGTATCAAAGGTCTTCGCGCGGAACGGAGCGCGTGATGCTGACGATGGCGCAGCGGTATACGCGACCGGACTGGGTGCGCCGCCTCAACGCGATGGCCGGCGCCGCTGGATCGGCGGCGTACCTCGTGCCGCTCGACGCCGGGTCGCTGATCGACGCCGCGCGCGACGGCTCGGGCCTCCTCGACTTCGGCGACCTCGGCGACGGCGACTGGGAAAGCCGACTGAGGGCGGTCGTCGCCGCGATCGACACCGCCGACCTGACGGCGGTTGGACGCCTGATGACGCGCGAGGAGCTGTTGCGCAGTCTGCGTACGAGGCTTCGCCTCGGCGCCGAGCGCGCGGCCGATCCGTCAGTTGCTGACGAAGCCATCGTCGCGCCGATCGTCGTGACCGGGCCGGCGCGTTCCGGTACGACGATCCTGTTCGAGCTGCTCGCGCTCGACGCCGGGCTGCGCTCCCCGATCGCGACCGATGTGATGCACCCAGCGCTACCGTCGACCGTCGACGCAGCGACACGCTTTGCGATGACGGAGCCCGAACAGGAGCTGTGGGCCGACGTGCAGCCGGAGTTCGCCGCGGTCCACGAGCTGCGGTCTGATCTACCCGTCGAGTGCATCACCATCACGGCGCCGTCTTTCGCGGGATCGCACTGGTCGATGGTGCTCGACGACCCAGGCACCTGGGCGCCGGACCCAGTCGCTGACTTCGCTTTCCACAAGGCGGTGCTGCAGTCCGTGCAGCACGGCAAGCCGGCTAAGCAGTGGCTGCTCAAGACCCCGGCGTACATCTTCATGCTCGACGATCTGCTCGCGGTGTATCCGGATGCGTCGGTCGTTTTCAGTCACCGTGACACTGCTCGGACGATGCCGTCGACGGTCAGCACGACGGCGATGATTCGGTGGATCCGCAGCGACAGCGTCGATGTGCCGATGCTTGCCGCGCTCGTCAACGCGATCTTCTCGGCGGGCCTCAACACCGTTGCCGCACGGCACAACGCCGGCACTCTGCCCGACTCGACCGGCCACGTCCGCTTCACCGAGCTGATGGCAGAGCCGGTCGGTGCGATCGCCGCGGCGTACGGCGGGATCGGGCGGGAGTTCACCGACGAACATCGCGACGCGATCGTCCGCTACCTGGCGGACAAGCCGCGCGGCAAGCATGGCCGCCACGACTACACCGCGCAGGAGTGGGGCTTCGATCCGCAGGCGCTGCGAGACGGCACCGCGACGTACCTCTCGACGTTCGGTGTCGCTACCGAGGACTGAGCGAATCCACTGGCACGACCTCGGATGTGATCGGCTCGATTGGGCCATCGGCGAGCAGGAAGCGCCAGAAGACCAGCCCGAATCCCCGGCCTTCGGTGGTCAGCCAGTTCGGAACGCCGGGGTCGCGATGCGCGATCACGATCGTGGCTGTGCCATCGGCGTCGGTGACTGCCTGCGCGCGGTTGAGGCCAACTCTGCCGCGCAGGTAGTCGAAGGTCTGGAGCTGCCGGTTCCACAGCGCTACACCGCCGTACCTGCACTTCGGCCAGTGCACTCGCATCACGAGTGCCTCGTCGGGACCGAGGAAGTACGGCGCCATGCTGTACGCCGCGTCCGCTGCCGCGAGCGCGTGGTCGCCCGGCGGCACCGGCAGCGCGAACTCGTTGGGCACGCGCGACACGAACGGCGGCGGGTTGCCGGTGCCCGGAGCCGGGATGGACTCGAGGGTGCGGCTGCGGACGAACGTCGCCATGCGTCGGATGGCTGCCGCGACAGACTCGTCGGTAGGTTGCGCCGGTCGTGACGGCACGTCGCCACCGAGCAGCTCGATCGCCAGGGCGAGGCTCGGAGCGGGCGGCGCAGCGGGGACGACCTGCTGTTCCCAGTAGTGACGGACGGTGATCCGGGTCGCGTCGGCCGGCAGTGGAAGCCAGGCCTGCGGCAGCTCGGGGCCGCCGATCGTCAGCTCGAACGAGCCGTCGGCCGCGACGTCGAACTCGCTGTCGTTGAGGACACCCGCGGTGCGCTCGGGCATGCCACCGTCGACGCCGCCGGCTTCGACGGTGAAGGACACGTAGACGGCGCCACCGGTCGTACCGCGGACTCGATACGTGCCGGCCGAGTCCACGCGTACGTCGTGGTAGCGAGCATCGGGGTTGTCTCCGAGCATCTTGCGCCAGGGAGTGACGATCTCGTGGAAGACCGGGCGGCTCGGATCGTCCTCGAACTGCGTCTCCATGCCGGTGCTCAGCAGATGAAGGATCGACCGCAGCGCCTCCGCGACGTCGTCCGGCGCGGTGACCAGCCACTCGTCACCGCCGAAGCGAGTGGCGACTTCCTGCAACGTTTCGAGCAACGCGTCGAACGCGATCCGGCTCTCACTCGTCATGGCCGGAGCCTAGAAGTCGCCGGGGCCGATCGGGAGGCCGGCGAGACCGGTGAGAATCGAGGTAACGACCTCGGGCTCCTGGGCGATCGCTGTCGCAGTGAGCGCCATGGTGGCGACGGTCGTCGTCGTACATCCGTGTGGCACCGGCCCGCCGGTCAGCCGCGCGTGCAGCCACGCCAATGCGGCCGGTGCGCCGCTGACCGCGAGTACGGCGTGCTCACTGAGCGAGTCGCGGGTGTAAGTGACGGAGTCGCCGGCCTTGCAGTACTTCGGCACGATCGCGTCCGGCCCGGCGACGGGGATCAGCTCGTCGTTGATCGCGTGGTAGACGAACAGCGGCGCCTTCGGCGTCGTGCCACCGAGGTTCAGGCCGTTGATCGCGCGCCTGATGGCTGGTCTGGCGAGAAGCTTGGCAAGGGGCACGGTGAGGTAGTCGTTGACGTTGTAGAAGGGGTACTGAGAGACGTTTGCGATCTCGCACTGGCTGCCGCTCTTGGCGAGGATTGCCTTCCCCTTTGCTGTCAGGTACGGCGCGATCGCCGATTCCAGCTTCGGGGTACTGCGAAGGATGCCGGGCAGGGCGGACGGAACCAGGCCGGCCGCGAAGCCGCCGTTGATCTTGATCAGCGCTTGCTCGATGTTCGTGACGAAGCCGCCGACCGCGACGCCCCTGAGGTTCAAGTCGGGCGCGTACCGAGGTTGCAGCTGCGCACCCCAGCCGGATGCGAGCGAGCCACCGGAGTAGCCCCACAACGCGACTGGTGTTGCCTTGCCGCCCACCAGGCCCAGGGGTGCGAAGTGCTCCGCGGCTCGTAGCCCATCCAGCTCGATGTAGGCCGGCTGACGGGCTGCACCGAAGTCGCCCGCAAGCCCTTCGTAGTCCGGCATCGAGACGTCGAAGCCATCGGCCACGGCTGCGTCGATGATCGCGATCTCGGCCTGGTTGATGGCCTCACCGGGCGCTGCTGCTGGGCGCATTACGTACGACGGGGCGCACTGCGGCGCCGATGCGTCCTCGGCGACCTGGTAGGAGATGACGGCCTTCGGCGTACCGTCCTCGGGTCGCAGCAGCGTTGTCACAGCCGCGGTCGGTTTGCCTGCGTAGTTGGTGCTGCGGAACATCACCTGCCAGGCCTGCACCTTCTGCGGCAGTGCAGCGAAAGCGGCGAGCGTGACCGGCCGCGACCGAAGGATCGTCCCGGGTGCCTTTGCGGCGTACCCCGCCGGTGGCTTGTAGAAGGCGTCCGACTGTGGCGCCGTCACCGCGGACGCTCCGATCGGCGCGAAACCGGGTGCGATGACCGCCGCGATCGCGAGCGCGGTCCCTGCCACAAACCGTCGAGCGTTCATTGGTCAGGACTCTACGAGTCATCGCCGCTGGCCCCGCGCGATCCGCGGCTCTAGGTTTGGCGGGTGACGGCCGGCGATCCGACGGTGTTCTCGGCCGCGCTGACGGTCGAGCAGTTCGCCGCGCTCGCCCTACGCGGGAGTCGCGTCGAGGTCGTGACCGGCGAGATCCTCTACTCCGCCGGTGACCGCGACTTCGACTTCGTCGTCGTCGAGTCCGGTGAGGTCGACGTGGTGCGCCCGGAGATGCCCGGCTCGCCGGAGGCGCTGATCACGACGTGGGGGGCGCTGCAGTTTCTCGGTGAGCTCAACCTGGTGACCGGGCAGACTGCGGTCGCGACCGCGAGAGTGCGTACGTCGGGGGCGGTTCTGCGAATCCCGCCGGATCATTTCCGCGCCCTGATGGCCGAGGACGCGGAGCTCTCCGATCTCATCCTTCGAGCGCTGCTCGACCGCCGCCAGGAGATGCGGACGGGAGTGGGCGCCCTCGCGCTGGAGATCCTGGGCAGCGGCTTGTCAGCGGCCACCCATGAGCTGCGAACGTGGGCGGCTCGCCAGCAGCTTCCTTACACGTGGGTCGACTTCGACGCACCGGCCGGACAGGCACTCGCCCGCGCGGCGGCCGTCGAAGCCCTCGAGCTGCCAGCCGTCGTCACGGCGACGGGAGTCATCCGCAATGCGACCGCTGCTGTCGTGTCCGACCACCTCGGCCTCACTCTTCGCAGCGACCGCAGTCACGACTACGACCTCGCGGTGATCGGCGGCGGACCGGCCGGCCTCGCCGCTGCGGTGTACGGCGCATCCGAGGGACTGTCGACGATCCTGCTCGACAGCGTCGCGGTTGGTGGACAGGCGGCCGCGAGCTCTCGGATCGAGAACTATCTCGGCTTCCCGTCCGGCATCAGCGGCATCGACCTGACGTCCCGGGCGCTCGTCCAGGCCAATAAGTTCGGTGCTCAGATCTCGAGTCCGTGCCGGGTCGTATCGCTGGATTGTGGTGGCGGACTCCTGCAGGTCCGGCTGTCGAACGAAGACGTCGTCAATGCGCGAAGCGTGATCATCGCCACGGGTGCGCAGTACCGGACCCTGCCGCTCGAGGGGTGGAGCGAGTTCGAAGGTGCGGGCATCTACTACGCCGCGACCGACATCGAGGCCCGGGCGTGTGCGTTTCAGCCGGTCACTGTCGTCGGTGGCGCGAACTCCGCAGGTCAGGCGTCACTGTTCCTGGCAGACAGCGGCAACCCGGTGCACCTCGTCGTACGCGGGGCGGATCTCGAAGCCGGGATGTCGCGCTACCTGGTCGACCGCGTGCTTGTCCATCCCAGGATCGACGTCCACGTCGACACCGAGGTGACCAAGCTCGACGGTGAGGCGCACCTTGCCTCGATCCGGTTGACGACGGGTACGGCGGAGCCAGTCACGGTCGCCTGTAGCGGCCTGTTCTGTTTCATCGGGGCGAGCCCGGCGACAGGCTGGCTCGGCGGGGTCGCCCTCGACGAGGACGGCTTCGTGCTCACCGACCGGGATGTTCCAGCCGAGGCGTTGACGGGCGCCTGGGAGCTGTTGGGTCGGACGCCACTCGCACTGGAGACCAGCGTCCCGGGAATCTTCGCCGCTGGCGATGTCCGATCCGGATCGATGAAGCGGGTCGCCGCGGCGGTAGGTGAAGGTGCGAGTGCTGTCCGGTCCGTGCATCTCGCACTGGCCGCGGTCTCGTAGCGTCAGGGATCGAACGAGCGAGGAGACGGATATGTCCGATGACTCTGCAGCAATCGACGTCACCATCCCGCCTTCCGGCACGGGCTGCGTGGAGTGCCTCGGGACAGGTGGGTGGTGGTTTCACCTCAGGCGTTGTGTGCAGTGCGGTCACGTCGGCTGCTGCGACACGTCTCCAAGCCAGCACGCGAGCGCGCACTCGCATGAGACCGGTCACCGCTACATCCAGAGCTTCGAGCCGGGCGAGGACTGGTTCTGGGACTTCGAGACCAACAGCTACGCCGAAGGTCCCGAGCTCGCCGCGCCGCACAGCCATCCGATCGACCAGCCGACGCCCGGTCCGGCGGGACAGGTGCCGGCTGACTGGGAAGACCACCTGCACTACTAGTGGTCCGGGCTAGTTGAACTTCGTGCAGAGGTCGCGGTGGTACGACGTCCAGACTCGCCACTTGCCGTACGGGCCACCCGGCCGCGAAGGCTCTCGTACATAGAGGTGGTGATAGCCGGGCTGACCGGTTGCGCCGCACGGACCCACGTCGGTTGCCCGTAGCTGGATCCGGACCGGCTGGCGGTAGTAGCCACCGGCGGGCTTGAAGATCGAGTTCTTGCCGATGCCTTGTGCTGTCGTGCTGCCCCAGGACGACCAGGTGATCAGGGTGATGTCGCCAGATCCATCGCTGGCGTTGTAGAGGTGGTTTGGCCGGACGTGTCCCCAGCCCTGGCTGTGAGCCCCGAAGGACTGTGGGATGCCGAGCACCGGGACTGAGGTTGCCGAGGATGCACTCGTTGAGGTCGCCATCGAGATCGCGGCGGCAACCAGGAGACCTGCGAGTGGTGCGGTGGATCGCATGGGCCATTGAACAGCGTGACCGACCGTTCGAACCGGGTGAGAGCCTGTCCCGCTATGAGGACGGTTCGGGGCAAGTCGCTGAGCAGCAGTCTGCTCGAGCTCGAGCTCCCGGAGAGGACACGCGCGGATGACTGATGTCGTCGTCGATACCGCTGATGGCCCACTGTGCGGGAGCCGCGACAGCGACATCACGTTGTTCGCGGGCATCCCGTTCGCGGCACCGCCGGTCGGCGAGCTTCGGTTTGCGCCACCGCAACCCGTCGCGCGGTGGACCGAGGTGCGTGACGCCACTGACTTCGCCGCCGATCCGCCGCAAGGCGCGACCGCGCCGGAAGGTGCGCCGCCGCCGAGCGGACCGCTGGCCGGTGTGCTCGCGCTGGCAGGCGGCTCATCCCGGCCGTGGTCGGAGGACTGCCTCTATCTGAACGTCTGGACTCCGGATGTTGCGGGCCGCCGTCCCGTCATCGTCTGGATCTACGGCGGAGGCTTCGAGCGAGGCTCGGCGGCGCCGCCCGGAACCGGTGGCGAGGTGCTCGCTCGCGTGACCGGCTGCGTCGTCGTCGCCATGAACTACCGGGTCGGCGCGCTGGGCTTCGCCCACCTTGCTGATCTCGGCGGCGCTGGCTGGGAGGGCTCGACCAATCTCGGGCTGCAGGACCAGCTCGCGGCGCTTCGGTGGTGCCAGGCGAACATCGCCGCGTTTGGTGGCGACCCGTCGCGCGTCACCGTGGGTGGACTGTCGGCGGGTGCGTTCTGCATCGGCGCGATGCTGGGCATGCCGTCGGCGGCCGGACTGTTCAGCCGGGCGATCCTGCACGGCGGCAGTACTCAGCGGGTGTTCCCCTCGGCGATCGGCACCGCGATCGCCGAGGACCTGCTCGCGGCGCTTCGCCTCGACGACATCGACGGACTGCGTCGGGTCCCGGCGCAGCAGATCCTCGACATCCAGATGAAGGTGATCGATACCGACATCGGCCGCCGCAATCTGCCGGGCGGTCGGTCGTGGGGCGTCGTACTCGACGGACAGGTCGTCCCCCAGCACCCGCACTCTGCACTCACCAGCGGATCGGCTCGCGGTGTCGCGGTCGTGGTGGGTGCGAGCAGGGATGAGATGCGACTGTTCCAGCTTGCGCAGGGTGACGCCTTCCCGCCGACCGATGCCGCCGCGATGCTCGCGGAGATCGACCGCGCCGGCTACTCGGAGCCGCCAGCGCTGTATGACGCGTACCGGGATCGGCTGCTGACGGCCGGCGTCTCGGATTCCCTGGCGGAGCTGCGCGGCGCGTTTCTCACCGACGAGATCTACCGCGTTCCTGCAACGCGGCTGGCAGAGGCTCAGCTTGCCGCGGGCGGCAAGGCGTGGACGATGCTGTTCTCCGACGCGCCGCTCGGTCCGCTGGTCGGCGCCTGTCACGGCGCCGACATGTTCTATCTCTTCGATCTGATCAGCGTCTTGGGGATCACCGACCCTGAGCGGCTCGCCGTCCGAGATGAGCTACACGATGCGTGGCGGCGGTTCGCAAGCACCGGAGATCCCGGCTGGCCGATGCACGCGCCGGGCGCCACAAGGCAGTTCGGCGGCGGTGCCGACTTCGTGACCGAGCCGATCGACGATCGGGTGACGGAGTTGCGGCGGTCTTAGCGAAGGTGAGTTGCGCTAAGCGGCCCTTGCGAGGGTGAGTGAGAAGTCGCCGTCATCGTCGGTCCACGCCTTCACGACATCGAACCCCTGATCGGCCATCTCGCGATGCAGCACGGGCAGGTCGAACTTGACGCTGATCTCGGTGAGCATCTCCTCGCCCGCCTCGATCTGCCAGTCGAAGGCGATCCCGGGGAATCGGGCGTGGACGTCGTGCTCGGCGCGAAGCCACATCTCGATCCGGCCCTCGGTCGGATTCCATCTTGCGACGTGGGTGAAGTCGTCCGGCGTGAGGCCTTCAGCGTCGAGGTCGCGGCGCAGGACGTCGATCAGGTTGAGGTTGAACTTTGCAGTCACGCCCGCACTGTCGTCGTAGGCGGCGACGAGGCGATCGGCCCGCTTCTGCAGATCTGCGCCGATCAGCAGGTGGTCACCCGACGCCAGCGAGTTGCGGAGTCGGCGGAACAGGCCCGCACGCCCTTCGGTGTCGAAGTTGCCGACCGTCCCGCCGAGGAAGGCGACCAGACGATGCCCTTCCTCGCCAGGAAGCCGACCGAGCGGGCCGTCGAAGTCGGCGACGATGGCGTGCACCGTGACTGCGGGATAGTCGGCCGCGATCGACTTCGCGGCGTCGGTGAGGATCTCGGCACTGATGTCGATCGGGACGAACGTCAGCGGTCGCTCGATCGTGAGCGCGTCGAGGATCAGTCGCGTCTTTGTGGACGTACCCGAGCCGAGCTCGACCAATGTCGTGGCGCCGGTGATCGCCTCGATCTCGATGGCACGAGCGGTGAGGATCTCCGTCTCACGCCTAGTCGGGTAGTACTCGGGTAGCCGAGTGATCTCATCGAAGAGCAGGCTGCCGCGCTCGTCGTAGAACCACCGAGCAGGCAATGTGGGCGGCGTCTGTCTAAGCCCCTCGCGCACGTCTGCGGCGAGGCGTTGCGGCGCCGCGGTGATGTCACCTCGCAGCTCGACCGACCAGCGCTCACCGGCGACGGCGAGAGTCGCTTCGGTGTTGGCAACTGTCGTCACGAGCGAGCCAATCGGAGCCCGCTGAACGCCCAACGCGACCCGGCGGGGAAGAAGTTCCGGTAGGTCAGCCGCTCATGGCCGGGCGGCGTCGCGGCGCTTGCTCCGCGGAGCACGTGCTGGTCCGACATGAACTTGCCGTTGTACTCGCCGACCGCTCCTTCGGCGGGGCGAAAGCCGGGGTACGGGAGATACGCACTTGCCGTCCACTCCCAGACGTCGCCGATCATCGCAGTGCCGGCGACGCCTGGGTGGCAGCGAGCCGGATCCATCAGGCGGCTAACGCTGTCCCCGACGCCGCGGGCGGCGGCTTCCCATTCCTGTTCGGTGGGCAGGCGAGCGCCGGGCCATCGAGTGCTCGCCCAGTGCGCAAAGGCGTCTGCTTCATAGAAGGAGACGTGACAGACCGGCTCCGCAAACCGCAGCGGCCGACGACCGGACAGCGTGAACGTCGTCCACGCTCCGTCATCCCAGCGCCAGTACGCAGGACTCGTCCAGCCTTCTTGCTGGATCCGTGCCCAGCCGTCGGACAGCCAGAACTCGGCGCGCTCGTAGCCACCGTCGGCGATGAACTCCAGCCAGTCGCTGTTGGTGACCGCTCGCTCCGCGATTTCGAACGGCAGGAGGTGGTGTGCGTGGGCTGGGCCCTCGTTGTCGAAGGCGAACGCGTCGCCGTCGTGACCGATCTCGACCAGACCGCCGGCGACTGCTCGCCAGGTCAGTGGCGGCATCGAGACGTCCGGATCGAGGGGGCGATCGACGTACACCGGATCCAGGGAGTTCATGGACAACAGATGCTTCGCGTCCATGAGGATCAGCTCTTGGTGTTGCTGCTCGTGGTGGCACCCGAGCTCGGTGAGCGCCAGTTCGCTCTCGGTCAACGAGCCGGCCGCGAGCCGGTCCTGCATCGCCTCGTCGACGGCGTTGCGGTAGTGCCCGATCTGGGCAGCGCCCGGTCTCGTGACCAAGCCGCGGTGCGGTCGCGGATGCCGCGCGCCGATCGCCTCGTAGTAGGAGTTGAACAGATAGCGATAGGTGGGGTCGAAGGCCCGGTAGCCGGGGTCCGCGCCGAGCACGAACTCTTCGAAGAACCAGGTCGTGTGACCACGGTGCCACTTGGTCGGGCTGGCGTCGGGCATCGACTGCGCCGTCTGGTCCTCGGCCGACAGTGGCGCTGACAAACGCTCTGTGACGCTTCGGACCTCGCGGAAAGCGTCGAGCAACGTGGTCGGGGATGCGGTGAGCACCATCGTGGCCTCCTTCGTTGGAGCCAGGTCCGCCTTTTGTGTCCCGTGGCTTCGCCACGCGTGTCTGGCAGCGCCTGCCCCGAGGCCTCTCGACCCGGGTGCGAAGGTGCCGCTTGCTTGCTGTCCTGCTGCTTTCCCTTCCTACTACCCGCGTACGACATTGGGAACCAGGCGGATGGTGTCCGCTTGGTGAACGGCGATTTGCAGTCCTTCTCGGGTGAGCGACTTCCCAGCCGACTTCATCTGGGGTAGCGGTACCGCGGCGCAGCAGGTCGAGGACGGCAACGATCTCAACGACTGCTGGGACTGGGGAGCTCGGCCCCAACTCCCCTACGGTCGAGCCCTCTGGTGACGCGATCGACCAGTGGAACCGGTACGACGAAGACTTCGCTTTGCTGCAGTACTGCACCCGAGTTCGCGTCCAGGCCGGCATGCGCCACATCACAGCGCCGCCGCCGAGACGACCCTGATGGGCTGGGAGGTCTATCCCGCGGGGCGGGTCTGGTGCTGCGCCGGATCGCGGGCGCCGGACTGCCGATCGTCGTCACCGAGAACGGGATTGCGACCGACGACACGCAGCGGGTCCGCTACCTCCGCAGTCACCTCGCGGAGGTCAAGTCAGCGCTCGACGCTGGTATCGACGCACGCGGCTATCGGCCGACCTTCGGCCTTGTCGCGCGAGAACGTTTGGATGGACGGAGGATGGCCATTGCGCAGCTCACTGCTAGCTGAAGCTGAAGCCGCCATCGAGGACGAGGTCCTGCGCGTTGATGGCGCCGTTGCTGAGCAGGAAGTCAGTAGCGTCGGCGATCTCCGCCATCTTGGCCAGACGCCCGATGGGCGTCCGAGGGATGGCGGGATGCTCGGGTACTGCTGACCACTTCGGGCTGTCGCCGACCACTCCGGGATGCAGGGCGTTGACCCGATGCGGCGCGATCTCGATCGCCAGGGTCCGGGCGAGCGCGGTGATGCCTCCGTTGTGGGTGGTGACGATCGTGGATCCCGGATAGGGCCGGTCCTTTGCGACGCCGCCGAAGAGCACGACCGAGGCAGTCGCCGACATGCGCGGGTGGAGAAGGCGCACCACCTCCGGATACCCCACCAGCTTCGTCACGACGGCCGCGGTCGCCTCGGCGATGTTGAACTCGCGCAAGGTGTTGGGGAACTGCGAGATGGCGGTGAGCACGAGGTTGTCGACATCGGTGATCGTGGCGAGCTGCGCTTCCAGTCCGGCTGGGTCGCTGAGGTCGACGGCGATGCCCGTAACGGCGCCGTCGATCTCACCGGCGACGGCGGATGCGCGGCTGGCGTCTCGGCTGCTGATGACGACATCGTCGCCTCGCTCCGCGAATCGGGTCGCGATGAAGCGACCCAGCCCGGCACTGCCGCCGATGACAACTGAGGTCGTCACGATCGCTGCTCCCTAGATGTCGTGCTCGTGCGAGAACGTCGTGGAGCGGGCGACGGGAATCGAACCCGCACTGTCAGCTTGGGAAGCTGAGTTCGTTCTTTCCGTCGATTTTGCGTTTCCGCAGGTCAGGCCGTCTTTTCTTTGTCGTTCGCGATCTTGGCGATGGCGGTTGGTCCACATCTGGGCCACATCTCTCGGCAACTTTCGGTCAATCACGGCCATCGTGAGGGCCGGCTGACCGTCCCGCGAAGGCTGTGACTGCGCGGCTGTTCAGCTGGCTTCTAGCTGTAACGACCACGGACGTTGTTGACGGCGTGGTGTCTTGATCTGGGAGGACCTCCGGTCCTGAGTGGCGGTGTCTAAGTCGCTGCTCGTTCCGGAGGTCCTCTGTGTCGCACGGTAATGCGCGGACGAATGAGTTCGCCCGCTTGTTGATCGCCCAGCGTGTTCTTGCCGGCCACAAACCCGGTGAGGTCGCCAAGCAGCTCGGAGTCAGCCGTCAGACCGTTCACAAGTGGGTCGGTCGTTATCGGGCTGAGGGGGCGGCCGGCCTGGCTGACCGGTCATCTCGGCCTTGCTCGAGTCCACGGCGAACCAGCAAGAAAGTCACCGCTCGGATCACCTCCGCGCGGGTGAAGCATTTCGCTGGCCCGGTCGCGTTGTCGGCGATGTTGAACATCCCGGCGTCCACGATCGGGGTGGTGTTGCGCCGAGAAGGCATGCCGAGGCTCAGCGATCTGGATCGGGTCACCGGCGAGATCGTTCGCGGCCGGAAGTTCTCCGACCAGCGCTATGAGCATCGTGAGCCGGGGTCACTGCTGCATGTCGATGTGAAGAAGCTCGGGCGGATCCCCAAAGGCGGCGGATGGCGCCTGCACGGACTGAGCCATGACACCCCACGCGGGCGCGGCACCGGATGGGACTTCGTGCACGTC